>VBMM01000206.1:1377-4103 GCA_005878415.1 Methanobacteriota archaeon | reverse complement strand
TCCGGACGGCGAACGGGAAGCCGGACGTTTCCGATGGCGGGGAAGAGAATCCGCCTCCGCCCGACGTCTCCGCCCCGCCTCCGTGACCGCAGCTTCTCACTCCCGATAACCAAATCCCTTCCCTTAATAACATTCAGCCCGCTCGATTTCTTCATCGGTAGATTGCGAGGGAATGCCCTCGCGATACGAGGCGGGCAGCGAATGCTAGGGGCGATCGAGACCCTGCTCTCCGGCATCCTAGTACGAGGACTCAGCCCTACGCTTCTCTCCGTCCTGATGGCCGCGCCGCTGAAGAAAGTGTCCCGCGCGCAGCTGAAGAAGATCTACGTCCTCGACGAGCGCGGCGAGATGGCGGGCGAGTACGTGCTCGACGCGGATTGCCCGCTCGACTTCAACGACTTCCTCAAGGTGCTGCCGAACGAAGGGATCGGCGATCGCGACTCGCTGTTCGTCGGGGAGTATGTGTTCACCGCTTTCCAGAGCGGTAAATTCGTGTTCGTCCTATTGTCCCGCGGCCATCTCGCATCGGAGGACTTCGACTGGACGGGACTGCTGCTCACCGCCGCGGATTCGCATCTCTCGAAGGGCGCCGGTCGGACGGCCGCCCCCCGCGCCGCCGAGACGCGGCCCGATGCGGACAAGGCGCTCGGGGAACGCGAGTCCCGACTCGCCGCGCGCGAACGAACGCTTGCAGAGCTCGAAGTGAAGCTGAAGGCCGAAGCGGCCAACCTCCAGGGACGCCAGGAGGAACTGAACCGACAGAAGGCGCAACTCGCCGCAGTCGCCGACTACTCCGCCCGGATGCAGGACGGCGTCGCGCAGGGCGTCTCGCGGGCGGTGAAGACACTCGAGGAAGCCGAGACGATTGCGTCGGCGACCCGGGCCGAGTCGAAGAAAGCAGAATCGAAGGCCACGGACGACGCACGACTGCAGCTCGAGCAGGAGCGCAAGGCGTTGCAGTCGGCGAAGGCCGACCTCGAGACGAAGTACCGCGACGCGATCGCCGAAAACGCGAAGCTCGGGAAGGAAGCCCAGGAGGCCATCGCGACCCTCGAGCGAGAACGGGGCGAAACCGCAGCCCATGCCGCCGAGGAAGAGAAGACCCGGCATGAGATCGAAGTTCGAGTCGCAGAGCTGAGCCAACGGTTTGCAGCGATGGCGAAGGAGCGCCTCGTCGCGTCTCATCGACCGCCCGGAGAACCGTCCGACGAAGTGAAGAAGGCGGTCGAAGGGGAGAAAGCGGAACTCGCCCGGGAGAGGAAGTTCCTCCAACGACGGGCGATCGAGTTGCTCGACCGCGAAGAGCGCGTGCGGGATCGCGAAGGTCGGGTCGACGAACGAGAGCGGGACCTCAACCGCCGCGAGGAAGGCCTGGCCGCCCGCGAGAATGACCTTGAGCGGTCGAAGACGCTCCTCGCGCAGGCGCGGCCACAACCCCCCGAGGTCCGGGCCGAGACCGACGAGGCGAAGAAGGACATCGAGCGGCGAGTGAAGATCATCCAACAGAAAGCGCTCGAGTTGCTCGACCGCGAAGAGAAGTTGCGGAAGCGGGCCGCGGAGCTCGAGGCGATGGAGTCCCGCCTCTCCGGGCGCGTGCCGGCGGACTAGCCCCTCCCCTCCATGTAATCAGGTGGGATAACTACCAAAGGGCTCTTATATAGGTCGCTCGGACCTGAAATCCTGTTTTCGGTGGGGGGAGTCGCCTTCACCGGAGGGTCTCCGCAATGCGCCGATCGTCCGCGGCCCCGATAGCCCTAGTCCTCATGCTCAGCGCACTCGCTGTGGCACTGGTTCCGATTCACCCGGCGGCCGCCGATCCCACGTCGACGAACAACCTCGACGGCACGTCAGACGTCGTCTGGAACTTCTCCAACCCCGCCAATTACACGCTCTCCAACGTCCGTGTGGCCGGTGGATTGGCCACGCTGCGTCCGCAGGTCACGTGGTGGAACAGCACGACCGCCGCCGATTTCGCGGGACCCGATAGCGCGACGAACGTCGACTATACGACGTATCCCGGCGACATCGTGCTCTCGACGACATCGGGAGTGTCTACGCTCCTCACGATCCAGCCGGACCCGGCCGCGGGCCTCGACGCCTATCTCGACCGGGGCTCCGTGACCCTCAACCACGGCGGCGATACGACCCTGATCTACGACGCCCGGGGCTCGACGAACCGCCGGCCGATCCTCCAGTTCAGCTTGGCGTCGATCCCCGCGGGTGCGGTCATCGACGACGCGAAACTTGGCCTGTACATGTCCGCCGCGGCAGCTAATCCTTCTTCAGCCGAGCTCCACGCCGTGACGCCGACTTGGGCCGAAGCCCAGGTGACGTGGAACGACCGGCTCACCGGGACGCCTTGGACGACGGCGGGGGGCGACTACGACGCGCGCGTGATCGATGTCCAGAGCCTCAACGCGGTCCTCGGGTGGAAGACCTGGAACGTCACGCAAATCGTCGACCTGTGGTATCGCAGCCGCATCCCGAACAACGGCATGATCCTGCTGGGCTCGGCCGGCGGGACGAACCTCGACAAGACGTTCTGGTCCTCCGACTACGCGGTCGATGCGACCCTCCGCCCGAAGCTCGACATCCGGTATCGAGTCCTCGGCGCGACAGGGGAGTACATCTCGAAGGTCGGCGGCCCGGGTTCCCTCGTGGCGTGGCAGTCCATTTCGTGGAATCTCACCGAGCGCTCCTACGTATCGGACGAATTCAACGGGGTG
>VBMM01000206.1:0-1357 GCA_005878415.1 Methanobacteriota archaeon | reverse complement strand
GTCTCGAGCACAGGCGTCGACTTGGACGGCGGGACCTTCACGGGCAACGTCCTCGCGAACGAAGTGGTCGGCGACTTCACCGCGATCGCGAAGATCAGCGGCAATCCGACGGTCACGGGCCAGAAAGCGGGCCTCATGGTCCTGCTGAACAACCGCAACTGGTACGCGCTCCAGAAGGTGAACGTCGCGGGGACCGTGGACTGGCAGGCGAAAGCGACCACGGACTCCGTGTCCGGGGTCCGTGCGACCTCCGTCGGCAATCCGATCCCGGCGTGGTTCCGGATCGTCCGAGCCGGGGTGAGCCTCGTCGCGTCCACGAGTTCCGATGGATCCACGTGGACGACCCTGGACACGTACACGCCCGGGATGGAGTATCCGCTCGAGGTCCGGCTCGCGCTGTTCGTCGCGGATGGCCTCTCCGGCACGGCCCACACGGTGGACATCGACTACGTCCGCGTGCAGATTTCAAACGACGCGACGGTCGCCGTCTCGACTCGGCTCGGGAACTCAAGCCCCGTGGACGGCACATGGACCGCTTGGTCCTCGCCCTACCCGACGCCATCGGGCTCCGTGATGGCCGGCGTCGCTCGGTACGCGGAATTCCGGCTCTCGTTCGCGGTGACGTACCCCGACCACACGCCGAACATCGGGGCCGTCAACGTCTCCTGGTCCCTGTATCCCGCCTCGGGCACGCTCACGACCGAGGATTTCGCCCCTCCGGATCTGAGCCAGTGGGGCTCCCTCGCCGTGGTCCACACGCTGAACGGCCAGACGATCGCATACGAGTACTCGACGAACTCGGGTGGCAGCTGGACCGGCGTCTCTCCGCCGGTCTCTCTGCTCGCCGTATCGACCGCCTCCGGGAAAATCCGCTTCCGAGCGACCCTGTCGACGTCGAACGCGACGATCACCCCGACGATCAGCGAAATGCGGCTCAGCTACCGCCATCTGCTCGACCACTTCTTCGTGACGGCCTCCGCCAGTGCAACGGCGGGCGCATCGTTCACCGTCACGATCACGGCCAAGGACGCCGGCAACTCGACGATGACCTGGTGGACGGGCACGGTGGCCATCGACGCGCGGCTGAGCGACGGCGTCACGCCGGGCGGCGGCACTTTGGGCACGACGTCGATCGCGATCACCGCGGGCGGGTCCACGACCCTTAGCACTGAGACCTACACGAAGGCGGAGACGATCCGGATCCGAGCGAGCTTCGGGAGCGCGTCCGGCCTGAGCGGGCTGGTCGTCGTCGCACCGGGCGCCCTCGACCACCTCCTGGTGACGCCGAGCGTTGTGACGATCCTTCCCTTCGACGGCCGAGACCTCGGGGCCCAAGGGTACGACCGGTGGAACAACT
>VBMM01000205.1 GCA_005878415.1 Methanobacteriota archaeon | reverse complement strand
AACCGAACGATTTCCAACACCACCCTCGTCACCCCGATCGAGGTCGACAACACACCGCCAACCATCACGCTCGGCGCCGTGACGGACAACCAGGCGACGAGCGGCACGCTCACGCTCACCTATGCGACCCCCTCCGACGTCGTCCGCGTCGACCTCACGTATTTCGATGGCGCCTGGCGAGCGATCGGGACGGACCTGACCGTCGACGGGTCCTACGTCTGGACCCCAAGCGGCCCGGTCAACGGCGTCACCATCCATGCGGTCGCGATTGACGACGTCAATCTACAGGGGTCCGCGGACAAGATCGGCGTCGGGAGCCGTACGATCGGGACGAATCCTCCGCGGATCGCGAGCATCCCCACGATTCATGTCCGCGCGGGTGCGCCGTACAGCCTGAACCTGACGTTTTACGTGTCGGACCTCGACACGCCCCTCTCCGGCCTGACGGTCTCCGACGCGGACGGCGCGAACGTCAGCGCGCTCGGCGGCGCGTATCCGTCCCTCGTCATCACGTACGCGACCGCGGGGACGTACGTCGTAACGGTGTGGGTCTCCGACGGAACCGACACCGCGTGGACGCTCCTCACGATCGTGGCGGCGGGCACGAATCCCCCGCGCGTCCTGTCCATGCCTCCGTCGGTCGTGTTCGACGAGGACACGACTGCGCCGAACGGCTTCGGGGCGATCGCCACCGTGTTCATCGACGATCCGGACGGCGACCCGCTCGTCTTCACGGTCCTCGGAAACCGTTCCGTGCACTACCGCGTCAACCCGAACGGCACGCTCGACTTCTGGTCGGACCCGAACTGGTTCGGATCGGAGGCGATGCGGCTCCGGGGGACGGATCCGTCGGGCGGTTTCGCCGAAGTCGCGTTCAGTGTGGTTGTTCGCTCCGTGGACGACCCTCCGGTCCTCGCCGCCGTGCCGACGCTTTCCATCGAAGCGGGGACCGCCTACGTCCTCGATCTCGATTCCTACATCTCCGACGTCGACACACCGCTCGCCTCGATCACCGTGACGACGGACAGCCCGTACGTCAATGTGAGCGGCCATCGCCTCACGCTCGCGTTCCCGTCCGACCGGACGACCGCGGAGTTCAACGTCACAATTTCCGATGGGACGTCGCTCGCGACTCGCGACGTGTCGGTCACCTTCCATATCACACCTGCATGGTGGCAGGCGCCGTACATCCTCGCCCTGCCTCCGATCGGCGTCTTCGTGGTGGTAGCTATGTTTGCGCAACGCGCGCGTTGGAAGCCCGCCAAGGCCTTCCTCGTGGACGAGAACGGACGAATGCTCAGGGAATTCACCCTGGATCCCGGCTGCCAGGTCACGTACGACCAGGCGGTTCAGGCCGGCGTGCTCGACGCGGTCGAGAAGCCGATCAAGGTCTCGAAATACCACGGACAGACGGTCCGCGGGGATGCCCTCGGGGTCGTCCTGCTCGCCTACGGGCCGGTGACCTCCGAACACGTGGGGTTCGCCCGGGAG
>VBMM01000204.1 GCA_005878415.1 Methanobacteriota archaeon | reverse complement strand
GTTGTCTTGGCTTCCGAGGTCCTCACCACGTTTCTAATGTCAAATCGCGTCGTCTACGTGACGGGACTGCCCTCTGACCGAATCTTCCTCGTGCAGATCATCCACGGAGGAGGAAAGGACGGATGAACGCGATCCGTATCGTGAGAACGGCAACCGGTCTCGTGTCTCATTCTAGAGAAGACGAGAGCCGACGTCGCGAACATCCGCTTCCTCGCGCGCTGGACCGCAAACACGCAAGAACGAAATACAGCTTGGCCGATTAATGCCGTGACGGGCGAGTCAGCGATGATCCCGGGTGGAGGGAGTCCTTCGGACAGAACGTTGCGGGCCTTCGTGTTATCGGCTATCCTGGCGTTCGTGGTCGCCGGAACCGGATCCGTGGGAGCGCTCGGTGCTCAAAAGGACCGCGGCCATGTTCCGGCTACGACCGCGCCCCTGGTGCTGCCCGGGCAAACGACCCACAGCCCAATCTTGATCCTCGCCGACGCGGATTTCACGTCTTCGAATGGAGTCGTTGGAGGGTCGGGGACGGCATCCGATCCGTACGTCATCGCGGGCTGGGACATCAGCGCGTCCTCGGCGACCGGGATCGACATCCGCTCCACAACCGCTCATTTCGTCGTTCGGAATGTCTCGGTCCATTCCGGTGCCTCCAATCACCTCGGGATGTTCTTGTTCGAAGTGTCGAACGGCCGAATCGAAAATGACACAGTGACGGACAACCAAGGCGGAATCTGGGTCGTCTCGTCGCATTCCGTCTCGGTCGTCGGCAACAATGTGAGCGGGAATCGAGGACACGGCATCATCGCGAACTCCCCCGACATGCTCGTCCAAGGAAACCGGGTCGTCGGGAACGAGGACATGGGAATTCAGCTGGCATCGGGCTGGAACGTCACGATCGAAGACAACAACGTGAGCCGCAATGCATACGGCATCTACTCGATCGGGTCGTGGAACGACACGATCCGCTCGAACCGGATCGACTCGAGCTCCACCTACAACGTCGAGATCGACTCGTCGACGGATATCGTGGTAGAATCGAATGAGATCGGGAACGGCACCGCCGGAATCGTCCTGTTCGAAGCGAAGCGGATCACGATGCGAGGCAACCGATTCACCAACGACAGCGTGGTGTGGTATGGCTCGTCCGTCGACAACTTTGCGACGCACTCGATTTCTGAGGACAACCTCGCTAACGGCCGCCCGATCGTGTATTACCGAGACTGCGACGGAAGGTCTCTCGACGGCGCGCCGATCGGCGAGCTGCTCGTCGCGAACTGCACGCACATCCGGGCGAGCAACCTGAGCTTCGCCGAAGTGGACGGCGCGATTCTCATGGCGTACGTTGATCAGGCGTCCGTCCTTTCCAGCACCGTCGCGTCCGCAACGCTCGTGGGCATCGAATTCCTCGAATCGACGAATGTCTCCGTGATCTCGAGCGCCATCTCGACGAACCCGGGCGCCGACATTTCCATTCGAAGTGCCCAGACCGTCCGAATCGATGCCAACCAGTTCACCGGCCACATGCTCTCCGCATCTGGGGTGCAGGATCTCTTGTTCCGGGGGAATTCCGCCTCTGGCGGCGGAGGCACATTCGTCGACGTAGCGACGAACGTGACGATCGAAGGGAATGCGCTCGCCGGCTACTACGACGGAATCAGCGTGCAGAACGGGCGGCGTGTCGTGATCGAGAACAATACGGTCATGAACATGGACGGGTACGGAATCCTGGCTTCTACGAACGACACGATCGTCCGGCGGAACCGGGTGCTGAACGCCAGCCTCGATGGAATCGTCCTGTTCAACCTGGGCAATGCGCTCGTTTCCGAGAACGTGGTCGACTCGGCGCGGACGGGAATTGTGCTCGATTCCGCGACCTCCGTCCGCGTTCTGCATAACAGCATCCGGAACGCGAACACGTCAGCGAGGGACGATCGCGGACCGGAGAATTCTTGGGACGACGGCTATCCGAGCGGCGGGAACTACTGGTCCGACTACACCGGGGTCGACAACTGCAGCGGGCCCAACCAGGACGTCTGCGGTCCGAATCCCGACGGAATCGGAGACACCCCGTACGCGATTGACGGCGACAGCCGGGATTCGTATCCGCTCATGGCCGCGCCGGGCGCGAACACGCCGCCCCACGCGGTCTTCGGGATCGGACCGATCGTCGGGACCCTCAGCACCGTCTTCGCGTTGAGCGTCCGCCCGACGGACGCGGAAGATTCTCCCGATGTGATCGAGGTCCGGTGGGACTGGGAAGGCGACGGGGTGTGGGACACTCCCTGGACGACGCAGAAGGACGCGAATCATCAGTACGAGGTCCCGGGGAACTACACCGTGATCGTCGAGGTCCGAGACACGGGAGGTCTCACGGACGAAGCGAGCACATCGATTGTCGTCGACGGGGTTGCGCCTGTGACGACCTTGTACCTGGCGGGCGTCGCGGGCAACGCCGACTGGTTCGTTTCCTCCGTTACGGTAACACTATCCGCCGTCGACGAACGGAGCGGAGTTGGGTCGACCTATTTGCGGATGGACGGCGGGCAGTGGCTGACGTACGCGGGACCCTTCGCCATCGATTTTGATGGACAATTCTTGTTCGAGTTCTATTCGACGGATGTTGCCGGGAACGCAGAGGCGATTCAGTCTCGGCCGGTCCGGGTCGACCGCGAAGCGCCGATTGTGACGGCCGCGGTGGCAGGAGTTCACGGCCAGAACAGGTGGTTCATCACGCCCGTGGTCGTGACGCTGACCGCAACGGACGCCACCAGCGGGGCGGGACGGATCGAGGTACGCACGAACGGCGGTCCCTGGCTCACGTACGCCGAGCCCGTTGTGCTCGCGGACGGAAGCTATTTCGTCGAATATCGGGCGATGGACATCGCGGGAAACCTTGGCGCGACGCATGCGATCCCCGCGAACGTGGACGTGGATGCCACGCCACCGACATTCACGTCGTCCGGGCCCTCGGGGGTCGTGACCTCTGCGAATGTCGTATTACGGTGGTCCGCCGAAGACAATGGATCTGGGATTGCAGGGTATCGAGTGAGCGTGGACGGAGGTCCCGTCCAGCCCGTCGGCAACACCACCCAGTATCCGGCGACCCTTCCAGACGGGGATCATACCGCCGTGGTCGTTGCGATCGATCAAGCGGGAAACGTTCGGTCGGTGGAGATTCAATTCCGCGTGGATACGAACGTCTTCAGCTTCTCGGGGCCGTACGGCGGCGCGCCGACCGTCGCAATCGTCGTCGCGGTCGCGGTTGCGGCCGTGCTTCTGTTGCTGCGGCGTCGTC
>VBMM01000201.1 GCA_005878415.1 Methanobacteriota archaeon | reverse complement strand
GGTTCCCGGAGATCGTGCGAGGGGCGACGGACCAACGCGTGCGCGAGGTGGCCCAGAAGTACTTCGTGCCGGGCGCGAGCTCGATCGCCGTGGCGGGTCCGATCGGCCGCGCCCGGATCGTCCTGTGACGGAGCCGGCCTCAGGGGACCGGTTCGTCGACGAGCCGGGCGGGCCCGCCGACGGTGCACACCATCGTGCGGATGCCCAGGTCCTCGACGCGCCCGCGGACGAGGTCCACGCGGTCCGGGAACGTATTCACGTAGACCGTCGCGCCGGTGTCGATCGAGAAGAACGCCGGGATGCCCTCCTCGCGCATTCGGCGCACCGCCAGGATGACCCGGAGCGTATCGGGCTGCCATAGGACCATTTCGCCGCTGCCCGTCATCGTGATGCCGTGGAGCATGAGGGTGTCGCGCTCGGCGAGGGCGCAGATCGCGCCCACGTCCCGTTTCCGGATCGCGAGCTCCATCTCCGCGATGAGGCGCGGCATCTCGGCGAGCCGGGCGTGGAAGAACGGGGACGTCAACGCCTCACGGTGCGCATCCTCCGTCTGCTTGAACGCGGGGACCAGCGCGACGATCATCCCGATCTCCAGGTCCGTGCCGGCGAGTTGCACGCCGTACGAGTCCTCGTCCGTCAGGCCCATCTTCCACTTGCTGAACCCTCCGGTCACGGACCGCGTCGCGGAGCCGGCCCCGCGGCGAGCGAACCGGGAGAGGTCTTCGAGGCTCACGCGCAGCCCGGCCGCATGCGCCGCCGCCATCGCCAATGCCGCGAAGCCGGAGGCGCTCGCGCCGAGGCCGATGTTCGAGGGGAAGTCGTTCACGGAGGCCATGCGGAACCGTTGGTCGACGGAGGCGCGGGTCCGGATCGGATCGACGACCGCGCGGATGCGCTCCATGTCCCGCGCGGTCACGTCGCGACCGTCGATCGTCGCTTGGTCGCGGGCGTACGCGCCGAACTCGATGGTCGTCCGGCTGCTCAGCGGCGCGGTGCATACGCTGATCGAATCGTGGAACGGGAGGCGGAGGACGGGGTCGGCGAGGCCGTGGTACTTGATCAGGCCCTGAATCGGATGGGCGACCGCGGTCGCCTTCATCGGAGTGCCTCCAGGACCCGGGGCAGATCCGCGTGGTCTCGGATCTCGCCGTCCGCGCGGTCCGTTGCGGCACCCGGCCAGAAGCCCGTATTGAACCAGACGGCATGCATCCCGACCGCTTTCGCGGCCGCGATATCGGCGGTCACATCATCGCCGATGTGGACAGCCTCTTCCGGCCGACATCCGAATTCTCTCAAGGCCGCTTCGAACATCCTGGCATCGGGCTTCCGCGTGCGGAGTTCGTCGGAGTACACCCGGACGTC
>VBMM01000203.1 GCA_005878415.1 Methanobacteriota archaeon | reverse complement strand
GCGCCACTCCGGCCGGAGACCCCGCCGGACCCGATGCGGCTCGTCGAGCCGGAGCAGCGGGGGGAGCGGCGGAGCGACCTCGCCCGGCCGGGCCCCGCGGACCTCCTGTCCGCCGGCTGGCACATCCCGGCGGCGGGCCACGAGGACACCCCGGCGTTGATCCTCCTGTCGACGGTCCTCGGCGGCTGGCGGGGCCTCGTGCCCTTCGCCGCGGGAGACTGGCGCCCGCGCTCGAACCGCCTGTACCGCGCCCTCGTCGATTCGAAGCTCGCGACGGACGTCGGCGTGAGGCACGAGATCAAGATCGATCCGTCCCTCGTCCTCGCGAACGTCACCCTGGCGGAGGGCACGTCGCTCGACCGGGTCGAGGAGGTCCTCGATCGGGAGGTCGAACGCCTCAAGAAGGGAATCCCGCCGAAATCGGAGCTGGACCGCGCGAAGCAACAGGTCCGCGCGTGGGCGCGCTACGAACAAGACGGCGTCACGTTCCAGGGGATCCTGCTGGCCGTCTCGGAGGGACTCGGCGCGTGGGACTTCGGCGAGTCGCTCCTCGCGAAGGCGGAGCGAGTCCGAGGGGAGCAGGTCCGGGACGCCGCGCGCCGCTACCTCGTCGACGAGCATCGGACCCTCGTTCGGTTCCACGCCGAGGTGCCCGCGTGAACCTCCCGGACCGGACCGTGCTCGGGAACGGGGCGGTGCTCGTCTCGAGCGCGTTGCCGTCGAACCCGTTCGTCGCATTCCGGGGGAGCGTGCCCGCCGGCGTCACGGCGGAAGGCGGCGCGCACGGCGTCGCGGAGTTCACGGCGCGCCTCCTGTTGAGCGGCACGCGACGGATGAGCGCGGCGAAGCTCGCGGACCGCCTCGAGGGGATCGGCGCGACGCTCGAGTTCCGGAACGGAGAGGAACTCCTCTCCTTCCAGGGGCGCTGCACCCGGGACACGACGGCGGAGACGATCCGGATCCTCGTCGAGTGCCTCGCGCGGCCCGCGTTCCCGGCCCGGGAGATCGATCGCGTGCGAAAGGAGCTCGAGAACGACCTGCGCATCGAAGCGGACGACACGCGCAGCCGCGCGATGCGCGAGCTCGCGCGGAGCGTGTTCCCGAAAGACCATCCGTACGGCCGCGACCCGAAGGGGGACGCGGACCGGATCCGCCGCATCCGTCGCTCGGACATCGTCGCGTTCCACGCGTCCCACGTCGG
>VBMM01000202.1 GCA_005878415.1 Methanobacteriota archaeon | reverse complement strand
TCCTCGCCGTCACAGGGGATGTCGACCGGACGCTGATCGATGAGGCGATCGCCGAGCCGCTGTCGCGCCTCGAAGGGGACAACGTCGGCGCGCCGCCGATCCCGCCGCCTCCCGCTCACAAGCCGCGGGCCGTGTCGATCCCGATGCCGCACAAGACCCAGGTCGACATCGCCGTCGGGGCCCCGGCCGTGCCGCGACGCCACGACGACTACTACGCGCTCAACCTGGCGAACCTGCTGTTCGGCCGGATCGGGCTGTACGGACGCCTCGGTCGGAACCTGCGGGACGAGCAGGGCCTCGCGTACTACGCGTTCGCGAGCCTCGACGCGCGCTCGGCCGGCGGGATGTGGTCGATTTCGGCGGGCGTCAATCCCGCGAACCTGGCGAAGGCGATCGCCTCGATCCGAGCGGAGATGGAACGGCTGCGGCCGGAGCCCTTCACGCCCGAGGAGCTTCGGGACG
>VBMM01000200.1 GCA_005878415.1 Methanobacteriota archaeon | reverse complement strand
ATCCCATCCCCCGCACCTAACGTCCAACGAACCCTCGATTCGGGATTTCGGCGAAGGTTTATCCGCCTGCGCTCGCTGCCGCGCGTGGGTTGCTGAGCACAATGCGTCACGGGAAAATCGAAATCGCATCGTTGTGCATGCTGTTGGCCATCTCCGCCCTGGCATCCGCCGTCGTCCCGGCCGCAGGCGAGACCTCGATGCAACCTCGTGCCACGAAGACATATACCCTTTATGGCAATGGCACGTCCCCGGGAAACGGGTGGGGATTTACCGCGAGCACGATCACGTACCCCGGTCCAACCCTCTACGCGAACCAAGGCGACACCGTCACTATCAACTTGTACTCGGCAGACAGCATGACGCACTCCTTCGTCGTGGACTGGAATAGCAACGGCGTCAAGGACGGCGCGGACGTAAATTCAACGCCTTTCAACAGCCCGACGACCGCAACGCCGTTCTCCTTCTCCGCGGACCAGGTCGGCACCCACCAATATTTCTGCGGCTTCCACGGGGCCGGCCTGCAAAAGGGTCCCCTCATCGTGAACGCGACGGGAGGCGGCGGAGGGACGACATCCGACAACACGACACTCATCATTGGAGGCGTCATCATCGTCGTCGCGATCGTCGCGGTCGTCGCCGCCGTGATGATGCGCAGGCGACCAAAGCCGCCGATGCAACCGCCCGCCCAGCCGTAGCCCGCTAGAATGTATCTAGGCGTAGGTCGGCGAGGATGCGGTCCAAGGCACGCCGCTCGCGGAGGGACAGGGAACATCCGGCCGCCCCCGCGTTCTCCGATCTTCTTCAGTTCTCGAATCAGCGGTGCGGTCGCGCGCACGTTCGCGGGTTTGAAAAGATCTTCCTCCGCCCGGACCCGATCCTTCGGCCGCTTGCCACTGTGGTATTTGCCCGAGAGGATGCCCTTTCCGATCGGACTCCACGCGAGGATCGCGATGCCCTCCCGTTGACAGTACGGAAGGACTTCCGCCTCGACTTCCCGCTGGAGCATGTTGTACCGAACCTGGTTCGACGCGATCTCGGCGCGGGATAGGTAGCCACGGGCTTCCCGCAGGTCCCGCACGGCGAAGTTGCTGACGCCAATCTGCTGGATTTTCCCCGCGCGGTTAAGCGCCTCGAGCGCTTTCATCGTCTCGCGAAGCGGCACTTGGCTCCACGGATCCGGCCAGTGAACCTGATACAGGTCGATCTCGCGGACGCCGAGCCGTTTGAGGCTCCGCTCGCACGCTTTTTTCACGTCGTCGGCGTGGAGGTGCCACCCGCCGACCTTCGTCGCGATGAAGACGTTGTCCCGGCCGACGTTCCGGATCGCACGGGCCATGACGGTCTCCGAATGCCCATCGCCGTACGCCTCCGCCGTGTCGACGAGGTTGATTCCGAGTTCGACGGCTCGCTCCATCGCCTTTCGGCAGTCGTCATCCCGGACGTCGGCGCCCCACGCCTTGCCGCCCGCCTGCCACATCCCCAGGCCAATCGCGGAGACCTTCGGACCGCCTCGGCCCAACGTAACGTAGTCCATCCGAACCCCGCGCGGCGGCACGCGGGGGCGGGCCAAAAAGCTATCGAGAGGTGAGGTCGAACCACTCCGGCGGGCGGTCCGGGAGTCGGAAGCGGATGAACCGCTTGTTGTACTTGTCGTGGTACATGTTCGAGTCGTCGATGCCCCGCTGGTACGCCTCCTCAAACGACCGCCAGTCCTTGGTCTCGATCGCCTGCATGAGGGGCACAAGGCGTAGTCGAACGAACGTCGCGATGTCGTCGCGGTACTTCGGTCGCGCCGCGGACGCGGTCTTGAGGATCTTCTCCGACTCCTTCGCCTCGTAGGCGGCGAGCTCCCAGTTGCCGGCCTTCGCGGCGTAGTAGAGGACCCAATAACGCCGGCTGAGCTCGTCCATCAGCCGCGCCATGCCGGGCTGCATCGCCGCGATGTCGTCGACCGTCAGCGTGCCGTGCTTCGTGGTCGCCCGCACGCGCGACCCGGGGATCGGGGCCTCGTCCATCGCCGCGAGAACGGAAGTCCCGCTCAAGGACGTTTCGGCGAACCGGCTTTCGCCTTCTCGACGGCGTACTCGACCATCGCGTCCGCCGCGTTGATCCCCGTGGCCTCGAGGAGTCCCTTGAAACCAGGGGACGCGTTGACCTCGAGCACGTACGGCGTATCGCCGCGGAAGATCATGTCGACGCCGCTGATTTCGAGTCCGACGGCCTTCGACGCCTTCACGGCGACTTGCTTTGCGTGGTCGTCCAGTTCCATCGCGATGCCCTTCGCCCCGAGGTGGATGTTCGCCCGCCATTCGTTGTGCGCCGCGACGCGCTTCATCGACCCCACGACGCGGTCTCCGACGACGAGCGCGCGGATGTCGACGCCCGGGTTCGGGATGTACTCTTGGAGGCACATCACCTCGCCGAAGAACTTCAGCGTGTCGACGATCGACGCGGTCTCCTCGATGCTCTTCACCCGCATCACGCCGATCCCCTGGGTCCCGGAGAGGATCTTCAGGACCGCGGGGTAGTGGACGAGGTGCGCGGCCTCCATGAGGTTCGGCCGGGAGGCGAGGAGGATGCTGCGGGGGATCGGGATGTCCGCCTGCCGCAACGACTGGAGCGCGAGGAACTTGTTCCGGGCCGTAATGAGGCCGTCGCTCGTGAGCGTCGTCCGGATGCCCATCAGCTCGAGCTGACGCAACAGCATCTTACCGAAGTCGGTCATCGATCGTCCGATCCTCGGGATGAGGACGTCTTGTCCGCGGAGCGACGCCCCGTTGTACGTCGCGTCGTCCTTGCCCGCCACGATCAACCGGACCTCGTCCGTCTTGACGTACGTACCCTCGTGACCTTGTTTGCGGATCGCCGCGAGGAGCGCCTTCGTGGACCAGTATGTTGGCTTCTTCGAGATCACGCCGATCTTCATGGGACGCCGCCGGACAAGCGCGGATCCCCGCGATGCGGTTCGCGGCAGAAAAACGTGTCGAGAGGACGTGGCGGTTAAGGATATATCGACGGACGGGTATCGACCCGAGGAAGGGAGCCGGCGGGTGCACCCAGTGGTCTCGGACCGTCGACGGAACGTCGCGCGGACGACGATCGGCGTCGTCGAAGAAGTCACAATCCTCGGATCGAAGGGCGAGATCCGGGTGCTCGCGAGGATCGACACGGGCGCGGCCCGAACGAGTCTGGACACGGACCTCGCCGCTCGTGCGGGGCTCGGGCCGGTCTTCGACCGCGTGCGGGTCCGTGCCGCGGCCGCCGAGGCGCTCGAGGAACGCGACGTTGCGGACGCGAAGCTCGTGATCGCGGGTCGGGAGTTCGACGTCGCGGTCGCGATCACGGACCGTAAGGACATGCGATACCAATTGATCGTGGGGATGGACGTCCTCCGCGACTCCGGCTTCCTCGTCGATCCGGCGAAGGGCAACGGCCGCGATGCGGACGCACGAGGTTCGCGCCACCCATAAACCTTTAAGTATCGCGCCTCCATGGCTGCGACGTGGTTTCCATGATTAAGCCGCTTTCTCTCCTCAACCAACGCATCAGCTCGAACGTGATGGTTGAGTTGAAAGGCGGGCGCGGATACCGCGGGATCCTCGATGGATTCGACCCGCACATGAACCTCGTCCTGCGGAACGCGGAGGAGATGCAGGACAATCAGGCCCAGCGGAAGATGGATTTGGCGATTGTCCGCGGAGACAACGTGATTTACATCTCCCCATGACGTAGGTGGGCTTCGTGACCAAGGGGACCGCATCGCTCGGCAAGATGGGACGGAAGAGCGTCCACATCCGCTGCCGTCGCTGCGGCAAGCGCGCGTTCCATAAGCAGAAAGGATACTGCGCGTCCTGCGGCTACGGACGGACCAAGAAGCTTCGGAATTTCTCCTGGGCGAAGAGGCATTGAGGATGGCCCGCGAGAAAGGGACGTCGGAATATTCCGACTCTCGCCCGAAGGAGAAGTGCGGGATCATCGGCTGCGCTGCCACGTCTTCCGTGACGTCCGACCTGTATTACGGCTTGAGGATCCTCCAGCACCGCGGCCAGGAGTCCGCCGGCCTCGCCGTCTACAATGGCAGCCTGAAGGCGAAGCGGGGCATGGGGTTGGTCCATGAAGTGTTCTCCCGCGACGACCTCATCGAACTCGGGGGGAATTCGGGCATCGGCCACGTGCGCTACTCGACCTCCGGCTCGAGCGTCCTCGAGAACGCGCAGCCGATCGTCGTGAAGACGTCGTACGGGGACATCGC
>VBMM01000199.1 GCA_005878415.1 Methanobacteriota archaeon | reverse complement strand
CGGACACGATCAAGGGGTCCGACTTCCTCGCGGACCAGGACGCGGTCGAGTTCTTCGTCGCGAAGTGCCCGGAGGAGATCATCCGGCTCGAGCACTGGGGCTGCCCGTGGTCCCGCGATCCCGACGGCCGCGTGAGCCAGCGGGCGTTCGGCGGGATGTCCGTCAAACGCACCGTGTTCGCGGCGGACAAGGTGGGATTCCACATCCTCCACACGCTCTTCCAGACGTCGATGAAGTTCCCGCAGATCGAGCGCTTCGACGAGTACTTCGTGACGTCGCTCATCGTTGACGGCGGAGCGTGCGTTGGAGTCACCGCGATCGACCTCCGTGGAGGCCGGATGGTCGCGATCGGCGCGAAGGCGACGATCCTCGCGACGGGCGGGTGCGGCCGCGTCTACGAATTCACGACGAACGGCTTCATCAAGACGGGCGACGGCATGGCCCTCGCCTATCGAGCGGGCGTGCCGCTGAAGGACATGGAGATGGTCCAGTTCCATCCGACGTGTCTGCCGGGCACCGGCATCCTGATCACGGAGGCCGCGCGGGGCGAGGGCGGCACCCTGATCAACAAGGCGGGAGAGCGGTACATGCAGCGCTACCTCCCGGGGAAGATGGAGCTCGGCCCGCGGGACATCCTCTCGCGCGCGATGATCCAGGAGATGAAGGCGGGCCGGGCGTTCGACGGGCCGTACGGACAGTACCTCGGCCTCGACCTCCGCCACCTCGGCGAGGCGACGATCGACACCAAGCTCCCGATGGTCCGCGAGCTCGCGGAGAAGTACATGGGCCTCGACCCGATCCACGAGCCCATCCCCGTCCGGCCGGGCCAGCACTACATGATGGGAGGCGTGTCGACGAACACCCGGGGCGAGACGAACGTCCCTGGGCTGTACGCGGTCGGCGAGACGGCGTGCGTCACGATCAACGGCGCGAATCGCCTCGGCTCGAACAGCCTGAGCGAGTGCCTCGTCTTCGGCGCGTGGACCGGTCGCGCGGTGGCCGAGTACACGAAGCAGCGCGCGCGCTATCCGAGCACCGCGACGGCGCGCGCGGCCCTCAAGGCGGAAGAGGCGCGCGTGTTCGACGGCCTCCTGGGGCGGGAGCGCGGGAAAGAGACCCTCGCCGGGATCCGCGTGGAGATGCAGCAGCTCATGGACCGGGACGTCGGGATCTTCCGGGAAGAGGCGCGCCTCACCGAGGCGTGCGAGAAGCTCGTCAAGCTACGGGAGCGCTTCGCCCACGTCGGCCTGGCGGACAAGGACCGGGTGTTCAACACGGAACTCACGGCGGTCCTCGAGCTCGACTTCATGCTCGACGTCGCGGCGACGATCGCGCACAGCGCGCGGAACCGGAGGGAGTCGCGGGGCGCGCACAGCCGTTCGGATTACCCGACCCGCGATGATGCGAACTATCTGAAGCACACGCTCGCCTTCCGGACGGACGGCGCGCCGCGGATCGACTACGCGCCCGTCACGATTACGAAGTGGCAGCCCGTCGAACGGAAGTACTGACATGCCCGACACCGACGTCCTGTTCCGCGTGAAACGGTACCGGCCGGGCTCGGATTCCCGGCCGAGATATCAGGAGTACCGCATCCCGTATCGGAACGACATGGTCGTGCTGGACGGGCTGAACTACATCAAGGACCACGTGGACCCGACGCTCGCGTTCCGGTGGTCGTGCCGCATGGGGATCTGCGGCTCCTGCGGCGCGGACGTGAACGGCCACCCGAAGCTGACGTGCGGCACGTACGTCCGGGAGTTCCGCCGCGGCGTCGTGACCGTGGACCCGCTCGCGAACTTCCCGATCATCAAGGACCTCGTCGTGGACATCGATGACTTCCTCAACAAGCTCGCCTCCGTCACCCCGTACATCGTCCGGAAGGACGAGGGCGACCTCAAGCAGGAGTACATCCAGTATCCGGAGGACGTCGAGGCGTACCGCCAGCAGAGCCTTTGCATCAACTGCATGCTCTGCTACGCCGCCTGTCCGGTCTTCGCCGCGAGCCCCGGATTCGTAGGACCTGCGGCCTCGGCGCTCGCGTTGCGGTACATCCGCGATACGCGGGACGAGGGCGCGGACGAGCGGCTCGCGCGCCTGAACACGAAGTCGGGCGTGTGGGAGTGCACGTTCGTGGGCGAGTGCTCCGTCGCCTGCCCGAAGGGAGTCGACCCCGCGGCCGCGATTCAGACGCTCAAGTTCCTCGCGACGACGCGCCACATGCGGCGTCTGCTCATGCCGAAGTCGGTCTCGAGGTGAGGCGACGGCCCATCCATATCCGGCGAAGCGGCGTGCGGGATGGTGGTTGCGGAATCCGCGGTACCTCGGCTTCCAGCTCCGCGAGTTCGGGGGCGTGATCAGCGCGGTGTACGGTCTCATCCTCCTGAACCTGCTACGGCAGCTGCGCGCCGGCGAGTCCGCGTACACGTCGTTCCTCCTGCTCCTGCGTACGCCGCCGCTCCTGTACGTGAACCTCGTGCTGTTCGCCCTCGTGATGTGGCACGCGATCACCTGGTTCATGCTCATCGGCAAGGCGCAGCCGATCCAGTTCACCGCCAAGCCGGTGCCGTGGAAGGCCGCGTTCGCGATCAACGTGCTCCTGTGGCTCGGGGTGAGCGGGGGCATCGTGTACCTGATCTTCGGGGGCTTCTGAGTGGCCGAAGAGATCTCGGCGGTGCGGGAGACGACCGCCTGGAATCCCGGCCGCGACACGGTCCACGCCGACGTACCCGAAGGCGAGCCTGAAGTCGTCGCGGAGCCGCTGTTCTGGGGCCTGTTCTCCCTCGGCGGCTTCATCACCGCATTCCTCTTTCCGGTGACCCTATTCCTGTTGTTCTTCGCCGCGCCGTTTGGCTTGTGGCCGACCGATCCCGCCTCCTATCCGACGTTTTCGGCGTTATGGCAGGGCCCTCTGGTGCGGCTGTTCTTCTTCGTCCTGATCGGCGGCTCCCTCTTCCACGGGACCCACCGCCTCAAGTTCATGCTCGTCGACGCCGGCATGAGGAGCCCCGGCGCGCAGGCGTTCCTGGACGTCATCTTGAACGCGGTCGCGATCCTCGGGAGCCTCGGCGCCCTTTACTACGCGGCGCGCGGCTGGCTTTTCTAGCCGCCACTTTCTTGGCGCGCTTCTTCTTCGCGGGCCCTTTCTTGGCCGGACGCGCTTTCGAGGGGGCTTTCGAGGGGGCCTTCGCGGCGACTTTGGCGGGCACCGCCCGGACCGGCGCCGCTGCGGCCGGTGCACCCTCTCCC
>VBMM01000198.1 GCA_005878415.1 Methanobacteriota archaeon | reverse complement strand
CGGTAAGCGAGCAGCAGCTTTCGAAGTGGTGCGACGCGCAAGTCGTCATCTACATCGGCTGTGGGGAGCGCGGGAACGAAATGACGGAAGTCCTGACGACGTTCCCAAAGCTCGAGGATCCGTACACCGGTGCGCCGCTGATGGAACGGATGGTGCTAATCGCGAACACGAGCAACATGCCCGTTGCGGCGCGAGAGGCGTCCGTGTACACCGGGATGACGCTTGCGGAGTACTACCGAGACATGGGATACAACGTGGCCCTCATGGCCGACTCCACCTCGCGGTGGGCCGAGGGGATGCGGGAGATCTCGAGCCGGCTCGAGGAGATGCCCGGAGAAGAAGGCTTTCCCGCTTACTTGTCGGCCCGACTCAGTGAGTTCTACGAGCGCGCCGGTCGTGTGACGACGTTGAATGACCGCGATGCCTCCGTCTCGGTCGTCGGCGCGGTCTCGCCGAGCGGCGGCGACTTCTCCGAGCCGGTCACCCAAGGCACCCTGCGGATCGTGAAGGTGTTCTGGGCGCTCGACACGGCGCTCCGGGCGCGGCGGCACTTCCCCGCGATCAACTGGCTCACGTCGTACAGCCTCTACGGCAACGCCCTGGAGGATTGGTTCCGGACGCAGATCAACGAGGAGTGGCCGAAGCTGCGGCAGTGGGCGCAGCGGACGCTCCAGGAGGAAGCGGAACTCGAGGAGATCGTGCGGCTGGTCGGCGCGGACGCGCTGCCTCCGGAGCAGCAACTCACGCTCGAGGTCGCCCGGATGATCCGCGAGATCTTCCTGCAGCAGAACGCCTATCACGCGGTCGACACGTTCTGCCCGCCGGCGCGGCAATACAAGCTCATCTCCTCGATCCGCAAGTACGCGGACCTCGGGAAGAAGTCGCTCGCCCTCGACGTGCCCGTGAAGGACATCGCGGGCGTCAAGAGCCGCGAGCTGCTCACGCGCGTCAAGTACGAGGAGAAGTTCGATCAGGAGCTCGAGAAGACGCTCGCGATGATGGACGACGACTTCAAGCGGCTGGAGGCGCGCTGAAGTGGCGAAGGAGTACCGCACGATCTCGGAGATCGCGGGACCGCTGATCTTCGTCGAGAAGACGGAGCCCGTCGGCTACAACGAACTGGTCGAGGTCTACCTGCCGGATGGCCGGCGCAAGCGGGGCCAGGTCCTCGACTCCTCGACGAACGTCGTCGTCGTGCAGATCTTCGAAGGGACCACCGGGATCGACCGGCAATCGAGCGTCAAGTTCCTCGGGGAGACGATCAAGCTGTCCGTCTCGAGGGAGATGCTCGGACGAGTCCTCACGGGATCCGGCGAACCCGCGGACGGAGGACCGCCAATCCTCCCGGAGAAACGGGTCGAGATCCAGGGCGCCGCCATCAACCCGTACGCGCGGGAGCACCCCGCGGAGTTCATCCAGACCGGCATCTCGACGATCGACGGGTTGAACACCCTGGTGCGCGGTCAGAAGCTCCCGCTGTTTTCCGGCGCGGGCCTGCCGCACAACGAGGTCGCGCTGCAGATCGCCCGGCAGGCGAAGGTCCTCGGGAGCCAGGAGCCGTTCGGCGTCGTCTTCGCGGCGATGGGCATCACGCACGAGGACGCCCGCGTGTTCATGAACGACTTCGAACGGACGGGGGCGCTCAAGCGCGCGGTCCTGTTCCTGAACCTCGCGGACGACCCGGCCGTCGAGCGGCTCATCACGCCGCGCATGGCCCTCACGGCGGCGGAATTCCTCGCGTACGAGGTTGGCATGCACGTCTTGGCCATCCTGACCGACATGACAAACTACGCGGAGGCGCTGCGTCAGATCGGGGCGGCGCGGGAGGAGGTGCCCGGCCGCCGGGGCTACCCAGGATACACGTACACGGATCTCGCGACGATCTACGAACGCGCGGGGCGCATCCACGGCCGGCCGGGTTCGATCACGCAGATCCCTATCATGGCGATCCCCGACGACGACTGGACCCACCCGATCGCCGACCTGACGGGCTACATCACGGAGGGTCAGATCGCCGTGAACCGGGAGCTGCACCGCAAGGGGATCTACCCGCCGATCGACCCGCTTCCGTCCCTCTCGCGGCTCATGGACGCCGGGATCGGGAAGGACCGGACGCGGGAGGATCACAAGCAGGTCTCGGACCAGCTCTACGCCGCGTACGCGGAGGGCAAGGACGTGCGGGGCCTCGTGGCGATCGTCGGGAAGGAGGCGCTCTCCGAGCGCGACCGGAAGATGCTCGAGTTCGCGGACCGGTTCGAGCAGGAGTTCATCCGCCAGGGCTCCGAGGAGGACCGGAGCATCGTCGACACCCTCGAGATCGGCTGGAAGCTCCTGGCGACGTTGGACGAGGCCTGGCTCACGAAGATCGACCGGAAGACCCTCGAGAAGTACCACCCGAAGTACCGGGGTGCGGCGAAGGTGAGCGCGTAGGATGGTCCTCGCCGAGTACAAGCCGACGCGATCCCAGCTGCTCCAGCTGCGGCGCACCCGACGGATGGCGGAACGAGGCCACCGGCTGCTCAAGCTGAAGCGGGACGCGCTGATCGTCGAGTTCTTCCGCGTGCTCGAGCGGGCGAAGACGCTCCGATCGCACCTCGCAGAGAAGTACCGGGTCGCGGAGCAGCGAATCGCGATCGCCCGCGCGATCGAGGGGTCCATCGGCGTCCGATCGGCCGCGCTCGCCTCGAGGGAGGTGCCGACCCTGCAGCTCAAGACGAAGAACGTGATGGGGATCATCGTCCCGAAGATCGACGCGAAGAGCGTGCGCAAGAAGCTCGAGGACCGCGGATACGGGATCATCACGACCTCCGCCCGGATCGACGAGGCGGCCGAGGCGTACGAGGCGCTCGTCGAGGACATCGTCGTGGCGGCGGAGATCGAGACGACGATGCGACGTCTCATCGAGGAAATCGAAAAGGTGAGCTCAAACGGTTCAAGCAGACCGCGGCGTCGTAGGCGCGTGATCTCGGTGGCTGCCTGCCCTCTGGGGCGGGCCCATAGACTACCGTTGGCGCAGCGGGGCCACGGTCGCTGCGGTCGCCTCGCCTTGCAGTGTAGCGGTCTCCTCCTTCGGCGTCTCCGCGGTCAAGCGACCGATCGTGGGGCCGCGCGCGGGACCCAACTCCGTGCGGGCACCCTTCCGCCAGTTCCCGTGACGGTACCGGCCGCGGCTCGCGAACTCGGCCATCATGCCCGGGAGGCCCGGGAGATCATCCGCGAAGTACCAGAAGGCCAAGTTCTCGCCGTATCGTTCGGCGAGGTCTGACAAGAATTCCCCGATGCTCCGGGAGACATCGAGGGGCAGTGCTCCGGGGTAGATCGCCGCGAGGTAGACGTACTCGCCCCGTTCGACCGCTACGTTGCGGTTCCCAAGCTCGAACTTCTTCAACTCCTCATGCTCCTCGCGGAAGGCGTCCCGCACGAACGCCGAGATGGCGGTGAGCATCCCCGCTAGGATGTCCTCGTCCATCTGGGCCCGCGGTCGGATGGATGTGTGGACCAGGAGGCGTCCGTCGAGCCCGATGAGGAACAGGTCGTCCGTCGGCGATCGGTATGGATATCGCTTCCACCCGAAGTATCCCGCAATTCCGGACGCCAGGAGGAGGAGGCCTCCCCACGGGCTGATCAGCACGGACCACATCGACGGGCGGTACGATACGGACAATGACGCAACCGAGGGGGACACGCTGGTGTTCCCGCTGGAGAGGGTGACGCGGAGGACCAGGGGCTTCGTCGCGAGCTTCGAGAGGTCCTGTCCGTCCACGACCCAGGTCCAACTCGCTCCGCCGTCCACGGAGACGTCATAGACGATCGCGGTGCCGGGAGGCCGGGTATCGTTCACGTGGAACGATTCCCATCCGAAGACCGACTCCGCCGGGAGGAACGGGGCCGTACGGAGGATTCCGATGGGCCGGTACGCGCCCGCCCGGATCGAGAGGCGGGTGACGAGGGGCGTGCCGGCACCGTCTGTGTTGAGGGATAACCGCCACTGGAGGAACCGGTTCGGCGGGCTGGTGATCTGCGACCCCGCGGCGGGAGCCCACGGGGTCCACGACGGGTCTCCCGGCGACGAGGCGTTCCCTGTCCTCGTCTCGACAGCGACAGAGGTCGCAGGAGGATCCGCCGTCGCCTGCACCACTGCAGCGGAGAACACCGCGGCGGATCCGGCATCGATCGGGAGGCCGGTAAACGACCCGTTGTCGTACTGCTTGGCGGTGAGGCTCACGTTGTCAATCCACTCGGACATCGATGCCTCTTCCGTCCCGATGCGGATCAACTCCAGGGAGAACGTGACGTTGAAGGAACCGCTGCCCTGAAGGGCGGGGTCCGCGCTGAGGTCGAGGGCCAAGGTTCGGGTTCCCGCGGGGATCGGGGACTCGCTCCAACGGAAGCCACCCGCGCTCACCCGGAGGTACGCCACCACGTTGACCGACGGGCTTGCGACCACATCGAATCTAAGGCTGAGGGTCCCCGGGGTCCCGCTCGTCGAGCTTGGTTTGATGAACGCCTGGGAGACGTTCGCCCTCTCGTCGAAGGCTGTGTAATTGAACAGAACGAGGTCGTCGACGTGCGCAGTGTACTTGCCCAGATTTCCGAGGAAGCCGACCATGACCTGATCGATTTGGGTGTTCGTCCCGAAGGAAGGAGAGATGTCGAAGACGTACCTGTGCCATCCCGGAGTGAGAGACTGCGGAATCCAACTGACCCAGTTCTGGCCTCCCAAGTTGGTGAGAAGAATGGACGCCGCAAGGCCGCTCGCATTCACATTGATCCAGACCCCGAGACGATTGTAGGCGCTCCAATTCCAGGTCCCGGGATCGTCGCGGATCGCGCCGACCCAGTTTCCGCCCCCTTGCTGGCCGATCGTCACATTGTCCCTCAGCGACCCGCTGCCCTCCACGCGGACTGTGGTGGATTGGCCGAGGATGCTGGAGCTCTTCCCGTTCGCAACGCTTACCCACGGGTGCGTCCCGAACACGTTGTCCATCGAGTCGAACTGGACTCTCGGCGTCAGATGCCAGAGGCGAGCGCTCCCGCCGGCGTCCCTCGCGGCCAACACCTGCCCCGTCGCTCCGTTGGCGTACGTCCACAGCCCCGACGTCTGATTGAACGTCCCGTCTTGGATCAGGTTCACCGCCTGGTCCACGAGTCGAAGACCCGAACTCACACTGACGTTCGTGGCCGAGTCCTCGGAGGCCAGGAAGTCTGAGTCGTTCGTGTAGTTCCACCAGAGCGGCGTCTGGGCGAGCGTCGCGCTGCCGGGCGCCACCGCCACGTCCGTCAGGTTGTAGTCTGCCGCGGTCGAGAAGTCCCACGTGACTCGCTTCGCCCCACCCCCCTGATCGGTCAAGGCCGGTTCCGCCGCCGCACTCGGAAGGAGCGCGAGGACGACCAGAAGCAGGACGAGCGCTTCGGGCAGGTGGCGTGACCGTTCGTGCATGGGAGGGTAGCTCCGGCAGGCTCCAGCGAGCCGCGTCCTCAGCGAACCCACGCCCCTCCCGCGCTAAGGACTCTCATGGGTTGTCCGCTTTCGCCTTAAAGGTATCGGTGCTGAAAGCGGTGAACGACGATTTGGCGGGAGACGAAGGAACGCTAGGGACCGCCGTACTTTCTGATGTCAAGGAGGCGTCCGAGACAACTTCATGGTCGGCATGCCATTGGTGGCGCCGTGATCGATCGGTTCGCCGCCGCGTGGGACGATCCGATTCGTCGAGCGAAGATCCTTCGGAGTCTGTGGTGGATCTCGACCGGCTTCACGCTCTTCGGGTTCGCGGTGATCTTCTACCGGGTCCTCTTCGCTCGATGATCAGCCGGCCGGCCGGCGGGCGCCTCGCCCGGGTCGGTACCGCACCCGGGAGACGAATCTCTCCGAGAACTCCTTCAGCCCTTGCAGATCCTGCGGGGATCCCGTCCAACGGGCGAACGTCGGCCCGAACCGCGTTTCGAGGTTCGACATGAACCGACGGAGATCCTTGCCGGCCCAGCGCGGGACACGACCCGAGTAGACGGCGGCGAGGTAGACATGCGCCCCACGTTCGAGGAGGGCCGTCTTCCCCCCGATGTCGAAGCGCCGCAACCCGCCGCTCTCCTCGGGATCGAAGTCTCGGAGGAATGTTAGAATTGCCGTCAGCATGGCCGACAGGATGTCCT
>VBMM01000197.1 GCA_005878415.1 Methanobacteriota archaeon | reverse complement strand
CCGGGACCGCAACCGGATCGGAATCCAGGGGGACCTCCTCGGCGCGTCCGCCCTCGGCATCCGCAACGTGCTCTGCCTCTGGGGCGACCCCCCGACCGCGGGCAACGAGAAGGACGCCAAGCCGGTCTACGACCTGACCACGGAGGAGATGATCGCGACGTTCCGGGTACTCCGGGACACGGGCACGTTGCGAGGGGGCGATGCGGTCGAGGTCCCGCCAAAGGTCTTCATCGGGGCGGCCGCCGATCCGTTCCGCGGCTCCAAAGAGGAGTCGTTCGCGAAGCTTCGGGCGAAGGTCACCGCGGGTGCAGACTTCGTGCAGACGCAGGGCGTCTACGACGTCGACCGGTTCGAAGACTGGATGCGGCTCGTTCGCAAAGAGTGGCTGCACGAGAAAGTCTACATCCTCGCGGGCGTCATCCCCCTCAAGTCCCCGAAGATGGCGCGGTTCATGGCCGAGAAGCTCGGGGCCGTGATCCCGAAGCAGATCATGGACCGGATGGAGAAGGCTCCCAACCCGAGAGCGGAAGGACTGAGCATCGCCGTGCGGACCATCAAGGCGCTGAAGCGGATCGACGGCGTCAGCGGGGTCCACATCATGCCGGTGGGATGGGAGGGCATCGTGACGGAACTCGTGAAGGAAGCGGGGCTCCTTCCGCGGCCCGAGCCCGCCGCGGCCCTCGTGTGAACGGCGGCCCGCATCGACGGCTTCCGAAGGTTTAATTCGGCCCTCCCCATTGCGACTCGGTAATAAGGATGGTTTCCGCCCGCCGGGCCCTCCTCAGCGTGTCCGAAAAGGAGGGTCTCATCGAGTTCGCGCGGGGGTTGCGGGACCTCGGTTTCGAGTTCATCGCGACGGAGGGAACGACCAAGGCCCTGAAGGAGGCGGGCATCGCCGCGGTGACGGTCGCGGAATACACGGGGTTGCCCGAGGGCCTCGGCGGCCGTGTGAAGACCTTGCATCCTCGGATCTTCGCCGGCATCCTCGCACCGCGCGGGGACGAGCCGGATCTCGCGGACCTCGGCGCCGTGGCGATTGACCTCGTCGTTGCGAACCTCTATCCGTTCGAGGCGACCGTCGCGAAGCCTCGTGTCGACCTGGCGGAGGCCATCGAGAACATCGACATCGGGGGCGTGACCCTGATCCGCGCGGCGGCGAAGAACGCCGCTCGGGTCGCCGTCGTCGTGCGTCCCGCTCGGTATCCGCAGGTGCTCCACGCACTGCAGGAACAGAAGGCCGTGCCCCCGCGGCTCCGCGACGATCTGGCCCTGGAGGCGTTCGAGTACACGTCGCGATACGACGCCGCGATCTTCAACTACCTCGCGAAGCGGCAAGGCCAGGTCCTCCCGCCGGCTCTCCGCCTGGCGTACGACAAGATCGCGGACCTCCGGTACGGTGAGAATCCGTACCAGAAGGCGGCGCTGTATCGGGAGTCGTTCCCGTACGCAGCGACCGCGACGGCAGAAAGGCTCCAGGGCAAGGAGCTCTCCTACAACAACCTCATCGACCTCGACGCCGCGCTCCGGATCATCACGGAATTCAATCGGCCGGCGGCCGTCGTGATCAAGCACACGAACCCGGCCGGCGTCGCCGTTTCCTCGGACCTCGAGCGGGCATATGTGGCGGCGCACGCGAGCGATCCCATCTCCGCGTACGGAGGTGTTGTGGGGCTGAACCGGACCGTCGACGTCCCGACCGCCAAGGCGATGCGCGGAGACGTCCTCGACGCCGTCATCGCGCCAGGGTACGAACCGCAGGCGCTTGCGATCCTCCGGCAGAAGAAGAAGGGAGACTTCCTGATCCTGCGGACGAACGGAGAGCTCCGAAGGACGCACGGCATCGACATGGTCCGCGTCCTCGGGGGCGTCCTCCTCCAGACGACGGACTTCCCGGAGCCGAGGCCCGAGGCATTCAAGGTGGTCACGAAGACCTCTCCGACCGCGGACCAGATGCGGGACATCTTGTTCGGGATCACGGTGAGCCGCTACGTCAAGTCGAACTCGATCGTCCTCGTGAAAGGCGACCGCACGGTCGGCATTGGAGCGGGCCAGATGAGCCGCGTGGACGCGTGCATGATCGCGCGAATCAAGGCCGGGGACGCGGCACGCGGGAGCGTCGCCGTGAGCGACGCGTACTTCCCCTTCCGCGACGGCCTCGACGAGCTCGCGAAGGGGGGCGTCGGGATCGTCGCGCAGCCGGGCGGCTCGATCCGCGACGCCGAGGTGATCGCCGCGGCGGAGGAGCACGGGATCGCAATGGTCTTCACGGGAATCCGGCTGTTCAAGCACTGAGGGAGTCAATGCCGAACGTCCGAGTCGGCGTCCTCGCATCCGGGCGGGGCACGGATTTCCAGAGCCTCGTCGACGCGCGCGACCGGAAGGAGCTGTCCGCCGACATCGCGATTCTGATCTGCAACGTGCCGGGAGCGCCCGTCCTGGAGCGTGCGAAGGAGGCGGGCATCCGCACGGTCGTCGTCGACCACCGTCCCTACGGCAAAGACCGGGAGGCGTTCGAACGCGCGGTCGTGAAGTTCCTTCGGGAGGACCGCGTCGATCTGGTCGTCTTCGCGGGCTTCATGCGACTCGTTTCCCCCTATTTCCTCCGTGAGTTCCCGATGCGCGTGATGAACATCCACCCGTCCCTCCTGCCCGCGTTCCCGGGTGCCCACCCCCATCACGACGTGCTGGCGGCCGGCGTGAAGGTATCCGGCTGCACGATCCACTTCGTCGACACCTCCGTGGACGGCGGCCCGATCATCCTGCAGAAGGCCGTGGCGGTCATGGAGGACGACACGGAGGAGACGCTGGCGGCGAGGATCCTCGAGCAGGAACACCTCTTCCTGCCGATCGCAGTCCGTCTCTTCGCCGAAGGCCGTCTGAAAGTCGAAGGCCGGCGGGTTCGGATACGAACGGCTGGGCTGCGACTGCCACCGATGGCCTAGCACGAAGGTTGCGTCGCCTGCCGAATACAGAAAATAAAGGCCGTCCAGGAATCCTGAACGGCCTCGTTGTGGAGGGATGCTTGTCTAAGCAAGGCCCGAAAAGACGGGATTCTATAAAACGCTTTTCGACCGTCGCAAGTTGACGGCCCCGCAAAGGGCACGGCAAGCACACTCGCACGACGATCGACGTTCCGAAAAAAGGGGCGGGGCCGTCCCCGTTTTCATGGAGAATCGAGGGAACGGCCCGTTTTGGAGGGATGCTTGTTGAATGTCACATCGCGCGGGTATTTCAAGCTGTGGCCAAACATGTTCGGACGTGGCTCGGAGCGACGCGCTGCGCGATGGAAACGCCGTCCGTCGCGCGTCCCCGTGGCCTCGCCGACGGACCGAACCGGGGTCCGCAAGGCTTATGCACGCCGCGTTCCTTCGACGATGCGCATTCGGATGAAGGGCGTCGGGAAGTTCGGCGAGGTCATGGCGGGCGAGAAGGGAAAGGTCAGCTACGACGACGTCGCAGCTCGTCTTATGAAGATCATCCATTCGGGAAGCCAGCGGAAGGCGATC
>VBMM01000196.1 GCA_005878415.1 Methanobacteriota archaeon | reverse complement strand
TCGACTTGCTTCGTCGGACGAGCGTCTACGTACAAGCTTCGGTGCACGAGGGATTCGGGTGCTCGTTGGCCGAGGCGATGCTATCCGGCTGTGTGCCCGTCGTCAGCGATCGCGGTGCCATCCCTGAAGTTGTCGGGGACACTGGGACGTACATCGACCCTCGAGATCCCGAGAGTGTTGCGCATGGCGTGGACGAATCGATGGCCCGAGTGGCGACCGGAGCCTCGGCACGGGAGAGAATCGCGACGTTGTTTCCACTGGAGCGCCGGCGGAAGCTCCTTCTCGGGGCTGTTGAGGAAGTGCTAAGGTGACCCCGCCTGCTAAACCGAGTGCCAGGTGATGACTCGAAGGTCTTCCTTATATCTCCAAATTTCTACCCAAGTGTCGGCGGCGTAGAAAGCCATCTAATCGAACTCATTCAAGGTGTCTCGGACGTGGAATTCGCCGTCCTCGCGAATTGGCGCCCGGATGCGGACCGGGCTGCGGAGTTGTTTCCGGACGTGGAGTTCCATTACGCTTGGCCATCTGACCGGTCCCTCAGGAGATTGTTCGCGTGGTCGAGAGCAACGGTCGGTTTTTATCGATCGATGAGAGCCACGTTCGAGCTCCTGCGGCTCCTAAACCGCCGACGGTGGTTCCGAGAAATCGCCGCCGATATCGTCCACTTTCATTTCCTCGACCTGGACCAGGCGAGCCGGCTGGCTCGAAGACTTGGCGCGCCCTACGCCATCCGCGGCCTGTGCAAGAAGTCAGTCGAACCGATTGGCAGGAGTACAGGTGTGTTACTCACGGATCACACCGTGTTTACCTCGCCGTCGGACATCGTACCTGATGAGGCTAAGACCGCCCTTCTCGAGACCTTCAGGAACATTGTTTCTGTCGACTCCGGGAGCTTCGAAGTCGTGAAGGCCTATCAGGAAGATCATCCGGGGAGAAGCTGGTTCATCCCTAATTCTGTTAATACGGATGTGTTCCGGCCTTCGTCGCAGGCGCGCGACGAGTTTCGAGTCGGCTTCGCAGGCCGGGCCGGAAAACCCGGGGAAGGGATCTTGGAGGAGGTGGTACGCGAGATCGGGTCTTCGGTTGTCTGGCGGTTTGCCGCCGCGGGCGAGTTGCACGACATAAAGCGTGGCGTATCGGCGAGGGTTCCCGCAGATATCGAGCTCTTCCACAACCTCGACTACCTTCACATGCCGGAATTCTACTCGGCAATCGATGTCCTCTTCAATCCGTTTCCGGGAGAGGGAGTTGGACGAACATCGTTGGAGGCGATGGCGTGCGGCGTTCCGGTAGTGGCGGTGGGAAAGGGCGACAAGTACCCGATTCGAAACGGAGAAACCGGGTACGTGCTGCCTCGAGATCCGAAGACCATTGCTGAGACGATCCTCCGATTAAAGAACGACCCTGAACTAACCGAAGCAATGGGAAGGAGGGCCCGGGCGACGGTGGAGCGCGAGTTCTCGAATCGGACGGTCCTGCCGGCCCTGCGAGCCGTGTATTCTCAGGTTGCCACCAGCGTCGGAGCCTAATGAGACGAGTTCATTAGGTGGCCGTCGGGGCACGTGCGTCACTCGTGGAACCCTGGCATGAGGAGCCTGAGATGTCGGCCGAGCCCGGCGTATAGCTCGGGTTCGATTCGCTTGAGCGACACGAAGTACGCGACCGTCCCGACGAGCGTGGCGGAACCGAGAACCACCACATCCTGCCCGCCAACCGAGTAGATCACGGACTTGAAGCCAAGGGCGAGGATCCCCGCAATCCCGGCAGCGACGACCGGGCCTCGTAGGCGGACGGCCAATTCGTTGAATTGGAGCTGGAGAATCCGCGCCGCCCAGAGGAACGAGACCACCAGCGCAAAGGGGACGGGGATCGTCATCGCGAGTGCGGTACCAGCGATCCCGAACAGAATCGTGAGGGGGGGAAGGAGCCCTAGAGACCCGACCAAGATCATGGCATTGAGTCGTGGAATCGCACCCGGTCGACCAATCGACGCGAACAGAGGCGTCGTGAATTCAACCATAGCCTTGGAAAAACCGTAGAAGGAAAGGATGATCAAGGGAACTATCGACGGTCTCCATACCGGTCCGAGCAGGACGAGGACGATTTCGGGGGCCATGACCGCTAGGCCGATGGACACCGGTGCGACTGTCGCGATTGCATACCCGAAGCTTTCGAGATAGCCTCGTCTTACCCGCGGCAGGTCTTCCTGGATCTTCGAAAGGGTCGGGAACAGAGCCGTGGCAGCGGAACCAGACACCATTGAAGAAAAGAGGCAAATGCTGTAGGCGACCGCATAGTACCCCAGGGTTGCGCTCCCCAAGAGAAGGCCGACGGTGAAATTGTCGACGTTGGTCATCAAGAAAACCAAGACCGATGCCACAATGATATGGCGCGAGTAGGCGAACAGCGACTTCGCGACTGAACGGTCAAACCTGAATCGTGGGCGCCACGGATACGCAACCGAGAGGCTCACCACCCAGACCAGCTGCGACGCGATTAGGGCCACGACCAAAGACCAGAAGCCGAAACCCATGATCGCAAGGCTGATTGCGACTACGGAGTTCGTGAATTGGTTGAGCACATTGGGGACGATCAATCGTCGATACGCCAGCTTAACCGTTAGTCTCGTCGTCGGGATGAGACTCCATGGGCCGATGAGATACACGATGGCAAGCGCCTGTGTGGCCCCCGCGATTACGGGGTTCCCAAAAATCGAGGACCACGGTATCGCAAGTGCGATTGTGGCCACGAGCAATACGATGGAAATAATGACACGGAGCGACATCGCGACCTCGTATTCCTGATCCTTGGCAGAGTCCGCGCGCTGGATGAGGGCATAGTCCAGCCCGAAGTTCCCAAGCGCGGACACAAACCCGATGAGGCCTGCGGCGAGAGCGAAAATGCCGAAATCCGCGGGAAACAGGATGCGAGCGAGGACGATCTTCGTCGCAACCGCGAAGCCCCTGCTCACCCACTGCATGGCGATGATGATTGCAACGTTTTCCGCCGTCCGTGTTCGAACGGAACCGCCCGTTCCCTCTCCTCCAAATCCTGAACCGGCCATGACGTCCCCGTTGCACACAAGCCGAGATTGTTTCAATCGAGTTTCAGGTTCCCGCGCCTCGGACTTCGGAGATTTGAAGAACTAGCCCGCATGCGAGGCAGTTCGAACCCGTCGGGGCACACGCGATGTGGTAATAGCGACCGCACGAACACCTTCTGCCCGGAATCGACAAGCTCATGCTTCTTTTGCACTTCCAGCAAAGAGTGCTGGGCGCAGATCCTGCGACCTTGCGTGGATTCACCTCGACGTTCGTCTGGGGCAAGAATCGAAAGAGAAGCGACCAGAAAAGGGCGATCCAAGCGAGAAAAATCAGCCATCCAGCGTATGAGTGTGCGATGAGCATGTTCTGCAGATCCGTCTCGGCCGTGTCCGTATAGTAACCGACTAGAATGATCACGACCATCCGGAGGACATTCGCGATGTACGACGTCGCTAGCCCAAGCCCCAGAAAGACCCAGAGCCGCTTGGATGGCTTCTCGTATTCCGTCATGACGAAAGCTGCAAATGCCGAGGCGAAAATTCCGAAGGAGTAGATGCCTGAACAAGCGGTCGTGATTACGACAGTAACTTCAACGCCAACATGCAACGGCACGAAAGTGAGACCGGGAGCGGTTGCGCCGGTGACGGGATGAACCGTATTCGATACTCCGATCATCGAAAGGACCCCGCTTGTTTCGGGTGCCAATGCAACCCATGAGTACACGTCCACTGAGCGCTGGAAGTCTTGGTAGTACGCCCTCGATAGTAGGAGTGGGGCAACGAGGATGAGATTCAGTAGGACGAAGAATGCCAGCACAAAATCCCGCTCCCGTGCATATTTTTCAGGAACGAGAGGGTGGGCGAGAAGAGTCGCACCGAGTAGGATTGCAATCGTGTCCTCCGTGAGGAGTTCTGGGTTCGCGGATAGAAACACGTTGTACGCGATGTCAGTGAGGATGATCGCAACACCGAGCGCCGGAAAGAACGAGACTCGCCGATTGTCGAGTCGAAGCCGGGAAAGGATTTTGCTAAAAATGTGATTCCGAGCCGGCTTTCTTTGGGGGGTCTGGGGCCACACTTGCCAGACGAAGAGAGCGCCCCCTGTAGCGACAAGGGGAAGCGCGACCCATTCAAGGATTGAGCCTTTCGGGCGATCGACGAGCAGCGCGACGCCTGCAAAAGTCGTTATAAGCGCCATGAGGACCATGGCTTTACGTTGACCCGCTAGCGCCGCTGCAACCGATTTGAGACCCATAGCGCGCGTCGATCCCGACGAAAGTCGAGGATATAAGAAGCCTCGCGACTCGTTATCGGAGGCGCGAGACGTCGTACGATTCAAATAGCCCAGGCCCATTCGATGAAACGGTCAGGCAGTGAAGGTCGTCGGCGGCTCCGCGTCGGTCCCCCTCGCGAAGGCGATCGCCCGCGAGCTGTCAGCCGGCTATGTCGACGTCGCTTTCGAGAAGCATCCGGGCGGCTTCCCGGACGGCGAGCGGTATATCCGGCTCCTCGGCTCCGTCGCGGGCGATCACGTCGTCCTCGTCCAGACCACCCATCCGGACCCGATGATCGTCGAGTTCCTGCTCTTGGCCGATGCGATCCGCGATGCCGGTGCTCGTCGGATCACGGCCATCGTCCCATACTTCGGCTACGGCCGCCAGGACAAGCGCTTCCTCGACGGCGAGGCGATCTCCGCAAAGACGATTGCGAAGCACATCGCCGTGGACTGCGACGAACTCCTGACGATGGCGATCCCGGCGGACCCGGAGATCCTCAAGATTTTTCCGCTCCCGACGCGCGAGGTGAGCGGTATGCCGGCGATCGGCCGCTACCTCAAGTCTGCGAAGGTCGACGTGCTCCTCGCCCCGGACGAGGGCGCGCTCCGGCTCGCGAAGGAGGCGTCCGCGGTCGCCGGCGTCCCGTTCGACTTCCTCGTGAAGGAGCGCATCGATTCGTACACGGTGAAGATCGAGCCGAA
>VBMM01000195.1 GCA_005878415.1 Methanobacteriota archaeon | reverse complement strand
CGCCGCGATCGCGGCAAGGGAGCGCAGTTCAACAACATCGCCGCCGCGAAAGCGGTCGCGGATGCCGTGCGGTCGACGCTCGGGCCGCGGGGAATGGACAAGATGCTCGTCGACAGCCTCGGGGACGTCGTCATCACGAACGATGGCGTGACGATCCTGAAGGAGATCGACATCGAGCACCCGGCGGCTAAGATGCTCGTCGAGGTCGCCAAGACCCAGGACGAGGAAGCGGGCGACGGCACGACAACGGCCGTCATCCTGGCGGGAGAGCTGCTCAAGAAGGCGGAAGACCTGATCGAGCAGAACATCCACCCGACCGTCATCGCGTCCGGATACCGCCAGGCGGCGGAGAAGGCCCGTGAGGTCCTCGAGAAGGTCGCGACGAAGATTTCGATCAAAGACGCGGACGTCCTGAGGAAGGTCGCGATGACAGCGATGTCCTCGAAGTCGTCCAGCGGCCACAAGGAACTCTTGGCCGACATCTCCGTGAAGGCCGTCTCCACCGTCGCGGAGCAGCGCGCGGACAACTCCTACTTCGTGGACGATGACAACATCCAAGTCGTGAAGAAGCAGGGCGGCTCGATTGCGGACACGTCGCTCGTTGACGGGATTATCGTGGACAAGGAGCGCGTCCACCCCGGCATGCCGTCCGAGATCAAGGAGGCGAAGATCGCCCTCGTCGACGCGGCGCTCGAGGTCAAGAAGACCGAGATCGACGCGAAGATCGAGATCACCGACCCGGCGCAGCTCCAAGCCTTCCTCAACGAGGAGGAAGCGATGCTGAAGCGCATGGTCGACATCGTCAAGAAGAGCGGCGCGACGGTCATCTTCTGCCAGAAAGGCATCGACGACCTCGCCCAGCACTACCTCGCGAAGGAGAACATCTACGCGGTGCGCCGCGTCAAGAAGTCCGACATGGAGAAGCTCGCGAAGGCGACGGGCGGCAAGGTCGTCACGAAGCTCGACGAGCTCTCGAAGGACGACCTCGGGTACGCGAAGCTCGTCTACGAGAAGAAGATCGGCGAGGACGAGATGACCTTCGTCACCGGTTGCAAGAACCCGAAGGCCGTGTCGATCCTCATTCGGGGCGGCACGGAGCACGTCGTCGACGAGGTCGAGCGGTCCCTCGAGGACGCGACGAGCGTCGTCGCGGTCGCGATTGAGGACGGCAAGGTGATCACGGGCGGCGGCTCCAGCGCGACGGAGATCGCCCTGACCCTGCGCGACTACGCGTCGAGCGTCGGCGGGCGGGAGCAGATTGCGATCGAGGCCTTCGCGGACGCCGTCGAAGCGATTCCGCGCACCTTGGCGGAGAACGCCGGCCTGGACCCGATCGACATCCTGATCGAGCTCCGGAAGGAGCACAAGAAGGGCAACAAGTACGCGGGGATCAACGTCTTCACAGGCAAGGTCTCCGACATGAAGAAGGAGAACGTGATCGAACCGATCCGGGTTGGCAGTCAGGCGATTTCCTCGGCCACCGACGCGGCGGTCATGATCCTCCGCATCGACGACGTCATCGCAGCCAGGGCCGGCGAGGGCGGCGGCAAGGGCCCCGGCAAGGGCGGCGAAGGCGGCGAGGGCGGAGGCGACGGCGAGGAGTTCTGAGGGCCCCTTCCGGGGGCCCTCGGGTGGTCCCCATGGTCTTCGATCCGTCCGGCGAGGGGGAAGGCTCCCCCGCTGATGTCGACCGCCTCTTGAGGCGCCTCGACGCGCACCGGAGCCTCCCGGCGATGGCGGCGACGCGGGTCCCGGTCCTCGGACCTCCCTCGGCGGTCGCGGACGAGCGTCACGTCGAGCCCGGTGCCATCGATATCGTCTTGGCGCCGGACCGGATCTACGTCACGCTCGAACTCCCCGGCGCGTCGAAGGAGACCCTCGAGGTCACCTCGACGAACACCCGCCTGACGGTCCACGCGCTCACCGCCGACGGCCGCGTCTTCCATCGAGAGATCGACCTCGGGCACCCCGTCGAACCGGAGGCCGTCACTGCGACGTACCGGAACGGCGTGCTCGATGTGACCCTCCCGCGCCGACGTGGGCACAAGGTGCGCGTGCGCAGGGGCGTGTAGGATGGCGGAAGAGACGCCGACCGTGCAGCGCGAAGGCCGGCCCTCGGTCGAGCCCTCCACGCCGCCGGCGAGTCGGGACGAGGTCCCGGAGTTGCGCCGGGAGAACCAGGAGCTTCTCACGCGGCTCAAGTACCTTCAGGCGGAGTTCGAGAACTACCGCAAGCGGGCCGAGCGCGACACGGAGACGATCCTGAAGTTCGCCCACGAGAGCCTCCTAGCGCGTCTACTGCCGGTCGTCGACGAGCTCGACGCCGCGGTCGCGCGGCTGGAAGGCACCGCGGGCGAGGGCGTCCGGATGGTCCGGGACAACCTGCTGAAGGCGCTCCGGGAGGCGGGCCTCCAGGAGATCCCCGCCCACGGGCTCGCGTTCGACCCGTACCTCATGGACTGCGTCCAGCGGGTCCAGGACAAAGATTCAAAAGAAGGCGTCGTGAAGGAAGTCGTGCGAAAAGGGTACCGCTACCACGACCGCGTGTTGCGGCCCGCCCAAGTCGTCGTCAACGACGGAGGTGAGGCAGATGCCTAAGATCATCGGAATCGACCTCGGCACCACGAACTCGGAAGCCGCGTACATGGAAGGGGGAACGCCGAAAATCATCCCGAGCGCGGAAGGCAGCGCGTACGGCGGGAAGATGTTCCCGTCCGTCGTCGCGTTCACGAAGGATGGAATATTGGTCGGCGAGCCTGCGAAGCGCCAGGCGGTCCTGAACCCCGAGAAGACGATCATGCAAATCAAGCGGAAGATGGGGACGGACTACAAGGTGAAGATCGACGGGAAGGACTACACGCCCCCGGAGATTTCCGCGATGATCCTCCGCAAGATCAAGGCCGACGCCGATGCGTTCCTCGGCGAGAAGATCTCGCAGGCCGTCATCACCGTGCCGGCGTATTTCAACGACAACCAGCGTCAGGCGACGAAGGACGCGGGCAAGATCGCCGGCCTCGACGTCCTGCGGCTCGTGAACGAGCCCACCGCCGCCGCGCTCGCGTACGGCCTGGACAAGAAGGGCGAAGGGAAGATCTGCGTCTTGGACCTCGGCGGCGGCACGTTCGACGTCACGCTGATGGAGATGGGCGACGGCGTCTTCGAGGTCGTGTCCACGTCGGGCGACACGCAGCTCGGCGGCATGGACATGGACAACGCCCTGATCCAGTGGCTCGTCACGGAGTTCCGCCGGGACCACGGCGTCGACCTGTCGGGCGACCGCCAGGCGTTGCAGCGGCTCCGGGACGCCGCGGAGAAGGCGAAGATCGAGCTGTCCTCGACCGTCGAGACGACGATCAACCTACCGTTCATCGCCCAGAAGGACGGCCAGCCGCTGCACCTCGAGAAG
>VBMM01000194.1 GCA_005878415.1 Methanobacteriota archaeon | reverse complement strand
GGCGGGCGGGATGGAGTCGATGAGCCGGGCGCCGTACCTCGTGAAGGAGGCCCGCTGGGGCATCGGCATCAACAACGTGCCGTTCGTCGACGCGATGGTGAGCGACGGCCTCTGGGACGCGTACAACCAGTTCCACATGGGGATCACGGGCGAGATCGTCACGGAGAAGTTCCACGTGGCCCGGGAGGACATGGACCGCTTCGCGCTCGAGAGCCAGCGGCGAGCCGCCAGCGCGACGCAGGAAGGTCGGTTCAAGGAACAGGTCGTCCCCGTCGAGGTCCCCGGCGCGAACCGCGTCGAGGTCGACGAAGGGATC
>VBMM01000193.1 GCA_005878415.1 Methanobacteriota archaeon | reverse complement strand
ACCGGTTTCGACGACGAAGATATCGACTTGTTCGAGCACAACGAGGCGTACGCGGCCGCGAGCCTCGTGGTGATGCGCGAGCTCGGGATTCCGCACGAGAAGTTCAACGTGAACGGCGGCGCGGTCGCGCTCGGCCATCCGATCGGCTGCAGCGGCGCGCGCGTGCTCACTACTCTGTTGTATGCGATGAAAGACCGCAACGCGAAGCGAGGCCTCGCGACTCTGTGTCTCGGAGGCGGCAATGCGGTCTCCATGATTGTCGAGCGGCCCTGACATCGTCTCGGTTCATTCGTTTCAGCGACCCATCCCGCAAACTCTTTTAGGACCGGTTCGTATGCCCCGTGATTTCCGACTATCCTCGAGGCAGTACACTTGCTACATAGAGTGCGCACGGCGTCCACGAAGGACGAGGTCCTCGGCCTGATGGAACCGCTGATCCGGGACTGGTTCCGGTCCAAGTTCAAGGGCCTGACGGAACCGCAGGCGTACGCGGTGCCCCTCATCCACGGGGGCAAGAACGTCCTCGTGTCCTCTCCGACGGGCAGCGGCAAGACCCTCACGGCGTTCCTGTCGATCATCAACGAGCTGTACGCGAAGCAGTTGCGAGGGGAGCTGGAGGACCGAATCTACTGCCTGTACGTATCCCCGCTAAAGGCCCTCGCGAACGACATCAACCGCAACTTGGAGGAACCGCTCCGCGAGCTCACGGCCCTCGCGGCGAAGGACGGCAAGCCGGAACCCGCGATCCGCGTCGGCGTGCGGTCCGGCGATACGTCCTCGCAGGAGCGGCAGAAGCAGGCCCGGACGCCGCCGCATATCTTCATCACGACGCCGGAGAGCCTCGCGATCATCCTCAGCACGCCGAAGTTCCGCGAGGCCTTCGCGAGCGTGGACTGGGTCATCCTGGACGAGATCCACGAGGTCTGCTCCTCGAAGCGTGGCTCGCTCCTGGCAATCTGCCTCGAGCGCCTGCGGGAGCAGACGGGCCGCGACTTCGTCCGCATCGGCCTGAGCGCGACCATCGCGCCGATCGAGGAAGAGGCGAAGTTCCTCGCCGGCTACGAGGACGGCAAGGTCCGGACATTACCGCTGTGCCGATGGAGGTCGCGAACGCCCGGATGTACGACCTCCTCAGCGGCTTGATCGACGAGCACCGCACGACGCTGATCTTCACCAACACCCGGAGCGGCACGGAGCATGTCTCGTTCAAGCTCAAGGAGCGAGGGGTGGAGGACCTCGAGGCGCACCACGGCTCCCTGTCGAAAGTCACGCGCCTTGACGTCGAGCAGAAGTTGAAGGACGGCCGGCTCAGGGCGGCCGTCTCGTCGACGTCGCTGGAGCTCGGGATCGACATCGGCTACATCGACCTCGTCGTGCAGATCGGCTCGCCGAAGTCCGTAGCCAAGGGCTTGCAGCGGATCGGCCGCGCCGGCCATGCCTACGGCGAGACCGCGGTCGGCCGGATGATCGCCTTCGAGCCGTGGGACCTCATGGAGTGCGCGACGCTCGCCAAAGCGGCGTACGACGCGCGGATCGACCGGGTCGACATCCCGTCGAACCCGCTCGACGTGCTCGCGCAGGCGCTCGTCGCGATGTCCCTCGAGAAGCGGTGGGACGTCGACGAGGCGTTCGAGCTCGCCCGCCGCTCGTACCCGTTCCACGACCTACCGAAGAAGGACTTCCTCGCCGTCCTGGACTACCTCTCCTCCCGCAACCCGGACATCAAGGTCTTCGCCAAAGTCTGGTTCGACGAGGAGGAAGGCCGCTTCGGGAAGAAGAAAGGCACCCGGATGATCTACTACACGAACGTCGGCACGATCCCCGAGGAGGGCTCGTATCACGTCTTCTCGGAACGCGGATCGCCGCTCGGCGAGCTGAGCGAGAAGTTCGTCGAGTACCTGAGCCCGAGCGACATCTTCGTACTCGGCGGGCGGACGTACCAGTTCGTCCGCGCGCGCGGGACCTCCGTGTACGTGAAGGACGCCTCCGGCCGACGGCCCACCGTGCCTTCGTGGACCGGAGAGATGCTCCCGCGGTCGTTCGACCTCTCGATCGCGGTCGGCGAGTTCCGTCGAGATCTCGCGGCGAAGATCGCGAAGGACGGCGACGCCGCGTCCCGCGAATGGCTCATGCGCGAGTACCGCGTCGACGCGGGCTCCGCTCGATCGCTCGTCTCCTACGTCCAGGAGCAGGTGGCGCTCATCAAGGACCTCCCGACGGACCGCCAGGTACTGATCGAAGGGTACATCGACGTCAAGGGGAACCGGAACCTCATCTTCCATTTCCCGTTCGGCCGGCGGGTGAACGACGCCCTGAGCCGCGCGTACGCCTTCGCGATCACGGAGGCCCGCCACACGAACGTGCGGGTGAGCGTGACGGACGACAACTTCATGCTCACGGTCCCGAAGCGGATCGAGCTCGACGGCGTCGAGAAGCTCGTCACGAGCAAGACCCTCGAAGACCTCCTGCGCCGCGCGATCCGCAACACGGAGCTGTTCAAGCAGCGGTTCCGGCACTGCGCGACGCGGTCGTTCATGATCCTCCGGAACTACAAGGGCCGCGAGGTCTCGATCGGCCGGCAGCAGCTGCGGTCACAGCGGGTGCTCGACTGGCTGCACGAGATCAGCGACTTCCCCGTGGTCAAGGAGACGTACAACGAGATCCTGAATATGGTCATGGACCTCGACCACGCGCGGGAGGTCCTGGGGCGGATCGAGGCGGGCGAGATCGCGGTGCGGCAGAGCGACTTCGCCCACCTGCCGTCGCCGTTCGCGCACAACGTCGTGTTGCAAGGCGTCTCCGACCTCGTCCTCATGGAGGACCGTTCCGCGCTCCTGCGGGAGCTGCATCGCAAGGTCCTCGAGCGCGTGATGCCGACGGATCAGATCAGCTCGATCCAGTTCCAGCCCGCGGAGATCGCCGAGTACTTCCGCCGCAAGCTCCCCAAGGTCGCCCGCCGGGAGGACCTCCTGGCGTACCTCGACCGCGTCGGCGACGCGAACGTGCTCCAGCAGAAAGGCCGCAACGCGTTCGAGGTCGCGACCGCATCCTTCGCCGACGTCCGGAAGTGGGCGGGCCTGCTCATGGACGAAGGCCTGATCGAGAGCATCTGGACGCCGCAGGGCATCCACTGGACGCCGAAGGACCACGTCCCGACGTACGTCGCCGTGTACGCGCAGCGGTCCCGGCTCAAGCCGCAGGAGGAGAAGCTCCTCGCCCTGATCCGCGAGAAGCCGAGGTCCCACAAGGAGCTCCTCCGCACGACCAAGATAGCGAAGGACCCACTGAACGAGGCGCTCCGGAAACTCGAGCGCGCGTACGTCATCGGCCGACGAGGCGTCGAGGAGACCGTGTATTTCGCGCGCGAGCCGACGCGGGGAAACTTCGAGGAGGCGCTCGACAAGGTCCTCACGAAACGGCTCGAGGTGGACGGCCCGGCGTCCGCGCAGGAGCTCGCGGTGGTCTTGGGCCTCGAGCCCGAGCTCGTCGAGGAAGTCCTGCGGGACCTCGAGTCCGAGGGCACGGTGTCGTCCTGCCACTTCCTCGTCGACAAGGAGTTCCAGTTCATGCTCACGCGCGACCTGCAACGCCTCCAGCGGAAAGGCGAGACCCGCGAGGTCTTCGAGGAAACCCAGCTCAAGGCGTTCCTCCTCGAAAAGCAGTTCCGTTCGATCGAGACGCTCGACGACTACTTCGACCGGTTCCTCGAGGGCGGCATGGTCCTCGACATCTACAATCACACCGCCCGCTTCGACTACAAGGAGTGGCTTCGGCGGCGGGAATCCGGCGACATCCTCGAAGGCCGCTTCCTGAACGGCCGCGTGCGCTACGTGCGCTCGAAGGACGTCCCCCTGTTCCTGTCCGCCTTCCCGCGCAGCCCTCTGACGGACTTCGAGGCGAAAGTCCTCGACGTGATCCGCGGAGCGGATGGGATCGACCTCTGGGCGATCACCTCGAAGCTCCGCGCGGAGCGGGAACAGGTGAAGGAGGCCCTCGACAAGCTCGACTACGACGTCTACGTGATCCGGAAATTCCAGGGCGACGGATGGACGGCCCGCAATCTCTACGTCGCCTTCGACCCGCCGCACGCGAAGGCCGCGGACGCCTTCGAGACGCTCGTGAGGCGCTTCTTGGCGGCGTACGGGCCGGTGCCGTTCTCCGGGATCCGGGAGTGGGCTCGGTCCGAGTGGGACGAGCTCGAGCGGCTCCTGGACCGCCTCGAGGAGGACGGCGTCGTCACGCGCATCCTCGTGACGGGCAAGGCGGAG
>VBMM01000192.1 GCA_005878415.1 Methanobacteriota archaeon | reverse complement strand
GAGACCACACTGATTGAACGACTTCGTGACCCCGCCCTCGCGGACTACATCCGGTGGGAATACCGTCCCGCCGATCAGGCGCGCATCGTCTTGTCCGTCCGTGGCGGATCCACCCGCTCCGCCCGGCGGTACCGCGGGCCGCGGCGACGAGGCTGGCTGGGGCATCTCCGGGACTGGGTCGCCTCGCGTCGGCCGGGGCCAGCCGCCCTGAGCCGACCTTGACGTCCGAGGACCGCGCGGCTAGTCGATCGCGAGCACGACTTTCCCGAACTGTTCTCCCTTCGCCAGGTACTCGTGGGCCTGCCTCGCCTGCGCCAGCGGGAACACCCGGTCCACGACCGGCTTGAGGCGGCCCATGAACACGAGCTTGAGGACCTCCTCGAACTCCCGCTGATTCGCCATCGTCGACCCGAGGACCGAGAGCTGCCGCCAGAACAGGTATCGCGCGTCGAGCTCGAGCATCGGTCCGGTCGTGGCCCCCGGGACGACGATCCGCCCGCCCTTCCGCAACGTGCGCACGGAGTCCTTGAACGTCGCTTGGCCGACGTGATCGACGATCACGTCGACGCCGCGCTTCCCCGTCAGCTCCCAGATCGCCTTCGACCACGGCATCGTCGCGTAGTTCACCAAGACGTCCGCGCCGAGCGCCTTTGCCTTCTCGAGCTTCGCGTCGCTCGAGCTCGTCGTGAAGACGGTGCAGCCCGCGAGCTTCGCGACCTGGATCGCCGCCGTCGACACGCCGGACCCGGCGCCCAAGATGAGCACGTCCTCCCCGGGACGGACCTTGGCGCGGGTGATGAGCATGCGCCACGCCGTCATGAAGGCGAGCGGAGCGGCGGCCGCGGGGGCGAAGTCCATGTCCGTCGGGATCTTGAGGACGTTCCGCGCCGGGACGGCGACCTTCTCCGCGTACGCGCCGGGCAGGTGCTCCCCGAGGATCTTGTAGTCGACGCACTCGGAGTCTTCGCCTTTGAGGCAGTACTCGCAGCGCCCGCACGAGATGCCGGGATTCACGACGACCCGGTCCCCGACCTCGAGGTCCGTGATGTCCGACCCGACCTCGGCGATGTCCCCCGCCGCGTCGGAGCCGAGGATGTGCGGCAACGCCAGCTTGAGGGTCGGGATGCCTTCCCGCACGAATAGGTCGAGATGGTTCAGGGACGTCGCGTGGACGCGGACGACGACCTGGTCCGGCCCGGGCACCGGGTCCGGATGGTCGGGGACGAACTCCAGGACGTCCGGGCCGCCGTAAGTGGGGACGACCACGGCCTTCAGCGTACCACCTGCAACGCCGCAAAACGGAGCGGTCCTAGATAAGGGCCGCCGTCAGCGGACGTTGTAGCCTTTCGACTGGAGCAGCCGCACGACGTCTTTGCGATGGTCGCCCTGGAGCACGATCACGCCGCCCTTGCCGGATCCACCGGTCGCGAGGCCCTTCTTCAGGTCCCGGGCGAGCTTCTCCGCCTCGTCCGGTTTCGACTCCAAGCCTCGGACGACGGTCACTGCCTTCCCGTAGCGGCGCGTATCCATCTCGACGGACAACTGGGTCGTCTCGCGGCCCAGGTCCTCGCAGACGCAGATCTCCTTGGGCAACCCGCAGGTCGGGCAGATCCCCGCGATCAAGCCGCCTCCAATGGGTTCTCCTTCTCGGACAGGAATTCCTTCAGTAGGCGATAGTGTTTTCGGATGGTGACCTCGCTCACGCCGGTCAAGCGGGCGATCTGGGCCTGCGTCAGCGGCACGCCGAGATCCTCCGACGCCAGGTAGAGCGCGCCGGCCGCGATCCCGACGGGCGAGTTCGCTTCGAGGATCTTCGAGTCGCCCGCCTGCGCGACGAGGGCCAAGGCCCGCTCTCCCACCGCCGCGTCCAGGCCGAGCTGGGACGCGAACCGGGGCACGAAGTCCGCCGCGCGCGACGCACGGCTGAACACGCCGAGCTCCCGACTCACGACCTTCGCCGTCAGGGAGATGCGGTGGACCGTCACGCCCGTCTCCTGCGCGAGTTCGTGCAGGCCGCGGGGCGCTCCGAGCTGCTTCGACCCCAGGTAGACGACCGCGGCGACGATCGCGTCCATCGAACGTCCGCGCGAGAGCCCCGCCTCGATCGTCCGTCGGAGCAGGATCGCCGCCCGCTCCCGGAACGCGGGCGCAAGGCCCATTCGGGCGGACAGGCTCGAGAGCTGCGCGAGGCCCGGCGCCAGCGCCCGCTCCGTGCGGTCGTACCGCGTCCATCGGCTCACCCGTCGGAGGCGGTTCAGCGCGGCCACGCTGCGGGCGTCGATCGGGTTCCCCTTCGCATCCCGTAGGCCGTTGCCCACCATAGAACCGAGCCCCTTGTCCGGCGTCATGACGGACGGCGGCGGACCCGCCCGGATCCGGTCATCGCCCTCGAACGTCGTCCAGTCGGGGCCCAAGTCCACGAGGCCCTCGTCGACGACGAATCCGCAGTTGTCGCAGACGCGCTCCCCGCGGACCGAGTCGACGTACAAGGCGTAGCTGCCGCAGTTCGGACAGCGCGCCGCATCGGGCCCCGTCTCGGGCTCGAGCTCTCCTTTGAACGTCAGATCTTTCTCTTGCGTCCCTGTGAATTGACTCATTGCGTCACCTCGCGGGTGCGTCCTTCCATGACCCAGCGGGCCGCCCACCGCTCCAGGTCCCGGATCATCTCGAAGAGACCCTGGCCCATCGGCGAGAGGCGATATTCGACCGCGACGGGCCGGTCCAGATGGACCTTCCGCTCCGCGATCCCCGAGTCCTCGAGCTCCTTCAACGTCTTGGCGAGGGAGCTCTGGCACATGCCGGTCGCCACGCGCAATTCGTTGAAGCGCTTCGGGCCGGACAGGAGGCCGTGGAGGACCGTCAGCTTGAGCTCCGAGCCGATCACCTCGAACGCGATGATCGCCGCGCAGCCGCCACGTTTCCAGTCAGAACCTAGTCCGACTTGAAAACGGGTTATCGTCCGGGGACCGGATGGGTGGCTCAGAGCCAGCGGGTGATGACCACCTTGCTCTCCGTGAAGAACCGGATCGCATCACGGCCTTGGGGATGCAAGTCTCCGAAGAACGAGTCCTTCGTCCCACCGAACGGGAAGTACGCCACGGGAGCCGCGACGCCGACGTTGATCCCGATGTTCCCTGCCCGGGCGTGGTGCCGAAAGTCTCGGGCCGCCTTCCCGCTCGACGTATAGATCGTGGCCGCGTTCCCATACGGGCTGCGGTTGACCGTCTCGATCGCGTCGTCGAGGCGATCCGCCTCGAAGAAGGTGACCACGGGCCCGAAGATCTCCGCCTGCGCGACGCCCATGTCCGCCCGGACGTCGTCCAGGACCGTCGGTCCGACAAAATAGCCGGGGTAGTCTCGGACCCTTAGCTGGCGTCCGTCGAGGGCGACCCGGGCGCCTTCCGCCTCGCCCCGGTTGATGAACCCGACGACCCGGTCCCGGTGTGCGCTCGAGATCACGGGGCCCATGCGGACCGTTTCGTCGAGCCCGTACCCGACCTTGAGCTTCGACGCGGCCTCCCCGAACGTCTTCCGCAAGGCCTCGTGGACGCCGCCCACGCCGACGACGACGGAGCCCGCGAGGCACCGCTCCCCGGCGCAGCCGTAGCACGAGGCGATCATGTTCGACACGGCCGTGTCGAGCTTGGCATCCGGCATCACGACGAGGACGTTCTTCGCGCCGCCGCCGCATTGCACCCGCTTCCCCGCCGCCGCGGCCCGCGCGTAGACGGCCTTCGCGGTCGCGCTCGAGCCGACGAATGAGATGCCGCGGACGTCCGGGTGGTCGATGAGCGCGTTCGCCGTGTCCTTCGCGCCGTGCACGAGGTTCACGACCCCGGCGGGGAACCCAGCCCGGTGGATCAGGTCGAAGACCAGTTGCGAGGGGATCGGGTCTTGTTCGGACGGCTTCGCGATCCACACGTTGCCCGTCGCGACGGCGTACGGCCAGAACCAGAACTGCACCATGACGGGAAAGTTGAACGGGCTGATGCCCGCGAAGACCCCGACCGGCTGGTAGAGGACCTCCTCGTCGATCCCCTTGGCTGCGCCGTCCTCGAGGTTGTACCCCATCATCAAACTCGGGATGCCGGCGGCGACCTCGACGTTCTCGATCGCCCGCCGCACCTCGCCCCGCGCTTCGTCGACTGTCTTCCCCATGTCCTGGACGACGACGCGGGAGAGGTCCTCCGCGTGTCGCTCCATGAGATCCCGCAGGGCAAAGAAGGTCCGCGCGCGGTCCAGCGGCGGCGTCTCCCGCCACGCGTCCCACGCCCGGAGGGCGGCTTGGACCGCGACGTCTACGTCTTCTCGGGTCGAGAGGGGAACGCGGGCGATGATCCGGCCCGTCGCGGGGTTCGGGTCGTCCAGCCACTCGGCGGCCTCAGGGGACCGCCACACTCCGTCGATGTAGTTCTGCAGATCTCCGTAATGGGACTTGACCTCCGGGAGCGGCGTCGGGGATCGAACCATCCGCACCTCAGGACGCCTTCCCGACGAGGGCCAGGTCGAGGCTGTCTTCGAGCAGGTCGAGCGCCTTCGACATGAGCGGCAGGGGGATGTTGATCGGCGGCAACAGGCGGATGCAGTTGTTGAAGAATCCCGCGGTCAGCAGGATCAGGCCGTTCTTGAGGCCGGCCATCTGGACGGCCCGCGCGAGTTCCGCATCCGGCTCCTTCGTCCGGCGGTCCTTCACGAACTCGAGGGCCCACATCGCGCCGATCCCGCGGACCTCGCCGACGGCCTCATGGCCTTCGAAGATCTCCTCCAACCGCTTCCGGATGAGCGCCTCGAGCTTCCTCGTCTTCGGCAGCGCCTTCCGGATGACGTCGATCGCCTTGAGCGCGGCGGCGCAGACGACGGGATTGCCGCCGAACGTCCCACCGAGGCTCCCCGGTGCCGGTCGGTCCATGATCGCCGGCTTCCCCGTCACCCCGCCGAACGGCAGTCCGCCCCCGACGGCCTTGCCGCTCACGAGGAGGTCCGGCACCGTGTTCCAGTTCTCGATCGCCCACAGCCTCCCGGTGCGGCCCATCCCCGCCTGCACCTCGTCGTCCACGAGGACGATCCCGTGGGCGTCGCACAGCTTCCGGAGGGCCGGGAAGAACTCCTTCGGCGGGACGATCATCCCGCCTTCCCCTTGCACCGGTTCGGCCAGGATCGCGGCGACGCGGCCCGCGACCTCCGGTTGGTTGATGAGCCGCTCGATCTCCTCGACCCGCGCCTTCGCGCATTCGGCGGGCGGGAGACCTTGCGGGTCTCGATAGGGGTACGCGTAATCTGCGAGGATCACCTCCCGGACGAGGGGGCCGAACCCCTCGCGGTACGGCTTGTCCTTCCCCGTGAGGCTGATGTCGAGCAGCGTGCGTCCGTGGAACGCCGTCTTGAAGGAGACGAGCCACGCCCGCTTCGTCGCGGCTCGAGAGATCTTCACCGCGTTCTCGATCGCCTCGGACCCGGAGTTCAGGAAGATCGACTTCGTCAGGCCGGGCGGGCAGATCTCCGCCATGCGCGCGGCGAGGTCCGTGTACCCCGGGTACGTGGCCACCATGAACGAGATGTGCGTGAGCCGGTCCAGTTCGTCTTTCGCCGCCCGGACCACGGAGGGCGGACGATGGCCCGCGGTCTGGACGCCGATTCCCCCGCCGAGGTCGATGTAGACGTTCCCATCCGCATCCTGGACGAATGGGCCTTGTGCGGCCGTGACATCGATCGGCAGGGCGACCTTCACGCCGTTCGTGATGAACCTCTCCTTCCGAGCCATCGCCGCTTTCGACTTCGGCCCGGGAGGGATTGCGACGATCTTCGGTCCACGCAAGTCCTTCGTTGGGCGTTTCGCCATGATATCCTGGGTCGGGTGAGCCTGCACGGCCCGCCCCACGCCAAGGGATGGCCGGAAGGGAATATAGGTTTTCCAATGCGTGGACTCAGGCGAAGGCCTGACCCTTCGTCTCCGGGCCGATCCCCGCGAGGACGAGACCCCCGAGGGCCATGACCGCCGCGATCGCCGTGAGCGGCGCGATGATCCCTCCGGTCGATGCGTACAGCGTCCCGAAGATCACGGGGCCCAAGATGGCGGTGATCTTCCCCACGCCTTCCGCCATTCCGAAGCCCGTCGCCCGGTACTGCGTCGGGAACAACTCGCTCGTGTACGGGTAGACGGCCCCCCACGCTCCGAGGTTGAAGAAGCTCACCAGCGCCAGGCTGACGAAGAGGGTCGCGAGCTCCGTCGCCGTCGCGAAGAAA
>VBMM01000191.1 GCA_005878415.1 Methanobacteriota archaeon | reverse complement strand
TCGGGCAGACCCGAAGCTGGAGTCCGAGCAGGTCGGAGGACTCCGGGCCTTCCGGAAGGCCCGCAACGCCAAGGCGGTCGACCGGGCACTGCGAGAACTCGAGCGAGCTGCGGGGTCCAAGGCGAACCTCATGCCCGCGATCCTGTCTGCGGTGCGGGGGAATGTGACGCTCGGCGAGATCAGCGACGTGCTCCGATCGTCGTTCGGGACGTACCGGGAGAGGCAAGAGGTATGATCGACCGCGCGCACCACGTGGGGATCGCCGTGAAGCGGCTGGATGACGGCCTCGCCCTATACCGGACGCTGGGCCTGGAGCCCGAGTCCGTCGAGGACGTCCCGACCGAAGGCGTGCGAGCCGCCTTTCTGCGGGCCGGCGACGTGCGGGTCGAGCTCCTCGAATCGCTCCGGTCGGACGGGGTGATCGCCCGCTTCATCGAGCGCCGGGGGGAGGGGGTCCACCACCTCGCCTTCGCGACGGACGACATCCGCGGCGCGATGGGACGACTCCGGGCGGCCGGCCTCGAGCTGGTGGACTCGGAACCGCGTCGTGGGGCCCACGATCGGCTCGTCGCCTTCGTCCATCCCCGGTCCGCGCACGGCGTCCTCCTCGAACTGGTGCAGGATACGGACTGATCCGGGCGGTCCGGCCCTCAGCAGGATTAGGCTGAATCTCGTCGAGAAGGTTTATCCAATCGCGCACGGTCCGCGGCCGGCGTGACTCTTGAAGGCGCCGCCGTTTCGGCCGCCGCGACCGGCGTGAGCGCGCTTTTCGCGGCTCTCGTCTTTCGTCAGTGGCTCGGCCACCGCAGGCCGTATCAGTTTGCGTGGTCCGTCGGACTCGGGCTGTACGCCATTGCCGCGTTCACGCAGTTCCTCGGAGAGGAGTACGGCTGGTCCGTCCCGGTGTACAAGGTCTACTACCTCATCGCCGCCCTCCTCGTCGCGGTCCTGGGGATCGGGTCGACGCTGCTCGTTCATCGCCGGGCCGGGATCGGGTTCGCTCTCTACACCGCAATCGTCTTCGTGGGGTTCGCCATCGCGGTCGCCGGGACCGCGGTGGATCCGGCCGCATTCGCCCTGCCCTTCCCTGTCGCCGGGACGGCAATCCCCGACGGCAACGTTCGCGCGTTCTCGTATCTCTTCACGATCCCGGGGAGCGTCGCCCTGATCGGGGTCGCGATCTACTCGTACTGGCGGACGCGGCTGCGGTTCAACCTCTGGATTGGGATTGGGGCGCTCATCGTCGCGGCGGGAGGCTCCCTCGCCCGCCTGTCGTTCTCCTGGGCGCTGTACATCGGCGAGTTGCTCGGGATCGCCGTGATGTTCTGGGGCTTCCTCGCGAGCCAAGACGTCGTCAAGGCGCGCGCACCGGCCCCCGCGCAGATTCCCTCTTGACCCGGGAACGTTGAAATAGCGGCCCGCGGGTCCATCGGCCGTGAAGGTCGGCGAGTTTCACGAGTCGAACCGGAAGGTCGTCGGGCGGACCGTGCTCCACCATGACGTCCTCGAGTCGACGAACGAGACCGCGAAGGAACTCCTCGAGACCGACATCGAGGAAGGCCTCGTCGTCTGGTCCGATCGACAGGTCGCCGGTCGCGGCCGGCAAGGCCGGGCCTGGGCCTCCCCCGCGGGGGGTCTGTACGTGTCCATCATCCTCCGGCCGAAGGAGGCGCACGCGTGGATCCTCGGGTTGCTCATCGGAATGCCCGTGGTGAAGGCCCTTCGGCATTTCGGGGTGTTCGCGGGCCTGAAGTATCCGAACGACGTGGTCTACCAAGGCCGCAAGATCGCGGGCCTCCTATGCGAGGGCGTGTATCGGCGAGACGTCTACCATGTCGTCGCGGGCATCGGCGTAAACACGAACGTCGACCTGGACAAACTCCCGCCGGACGTCCAGCCGAACGCGACGACGTTGAAGCGGGAGGTGAACCTGTTCGTGGCGAACGATGAGTTCCTCGACTACCTCCTGAACCAGGTCGACGACCTCTACTCGCGATACCGGAACACCCGGGTCGAATTCCTCCTGAAGGATTATCGGGGACAGTGCACGACGATCGGGAAGCGAGTTGCCGCGACCACGTCGAAGGGGAAGATGACCGGACGCGCGTACGACATCGCCGCCAACGGCGCCCTCGTCATCATGGACGACGCAGGCGGCAAACACGAGTTCGTCGAAGGGTCCCTCGAGGTGCTCAAGTGAGCGCCATCGAACGCTAGGAATGCGGGAGGATGCCGTGCTCCCTCTCCCGTCCGTGGGGGAGACCGCGAAGGATTAAAGACGCGCCTCCGCGTTCGGCGCCCCATGGCGGTCGACGAGCGCGTCGAGGAGCTGCGCCGACGGAAGGCCCTCTCGAAGATGGGCGGCGGCAAAGAGCGGGTCCGCGCGCAACGGGCGAAGGGCAAGCTCACGGCTCGGGAGCGGTTGGACCTCCTGCTGGATCCGGGCTCGTTCGTCGAGACCGATCCGTTCGTCGAGCATCGCACGACGGACTTCGGGATGGACAAGAAGCGGATCCCGGGGGATGGCGTCGTCACCGGCCACGGCTCGATCGACGGTCGGACGGTGTTCGTCTTCTCGCAGGACTTCACGGTGTTCGGCGGGAGCCTCGGCGAGATGCACGCGAACAAGATCGTGAAGGTCATGGACCTCGCGATGAAGGTCGGGGCGCCGGTCGTGGGGCTGAACGACAGCGGAGGCGCGCGGATCCAGGAGGGCGTCATCAGCCTCGGCGGCTACGCGGAGATTTTCTTTCGCAACGTCCTGGCGTCGGGGGTCGTACCGCAGATCAGCGCGATCTTGGGACCGTGCGCCGGCGGGGCCGTCTACAGCCCCGCGATGACGGACTTCATCGTCATGGCGAAGGGCACCTCGAACATGTTCATCACGGGCCCGGAGGTGATCAAGGCCGTCACCGGGGAGGAGGTCAGCTTCGAGGAACTCGGGGGCGCGATGACCCATGCCGAGAAGAGCGGCGTGGCGCACTTCGCCGAGGACGACGAGAAAGCGGCGCTCCGGGTGGTTCGCAAGCTCCTCAGCTACATCCCATCGAACAACGTCGACGACCCTCCGATCGTACGGACGGACGACGAAGCGAGCCGGATGGACCCGGAGCTCGTCGCCGTCGTGCCTCGGGAGCCCGACAAGCCGTACGACATGCGCGACGTCATCACCCGAGTCGTCGACCGCGGATCCTGGTTCGAGGTGCACGAGCATTGGGCGCAGAACATCGTCGTGGGCTTCGCGCGGCTCGAAGGCTATCCGGTCGGCGTCGTCGGGAATCAACCGAAGGTCCTCGCGGGCACGCTCGACATCAATTCGTCGATCAAGGCCGCGCGGTTCGTGCGGTTCTGCGATGCGTTCAACATCGGCCTCCTGACGTTCGTCGACGTCCCGGGGTTCCTCCCCGGCATCGAGCAGGAATACGGTGGGATCATCCGCAACGGGGC
>VBMM01000190.1 GCA_005878415.1 Methanobacteriota archaeon | reverse complement strand
CGCAGGACACGAAGGACAAGAAGATCAAGTTCACGTCGAAGCTGAAGGCGCTCCAGCTCCTGAAGCGGCACTTCAAGCCCGAGGAGGCGCCCGAAGGCATGGGCCTCTCCAAGATGCTGAAGATCCTGAACCGGATGTTCACGAAGGGCGACAAGGCCGGCGCCGCGGAGTTCTCCTGGTCGACGATGTACGTCGGCGGGATGCACTTCCAGGACAACTACAACTACGACATCGAGCGCGTCAAGCGCTGTGTCATCCACTACGCCACGCCGGACGGCAAAGTCATCCCGTTCTGCGCGTACAACACCGGGCCGAACTTCCGCGAGGAAATCGAGAAGAAGTTCGCGGTGCCGATCGAAGAGTGGCGGTCGCGACATGCCTGAGACGGTCGTCGCGATCCGTCCCTCCGTCCGGGACAACGGCATCATGGCGATCGACGACATGCTCTGCATGCACTGCGGGGCCTGCGTCGGCACGTGCCCGACGAACGCGATCTTCCTGAACGAGGTCTACCTGACGTTCAACGAGGACTGCACGCAGTGCGGCATGTGCGTCAAGGTCTGCCCGGTCGGCGCGATCGACTACCCGCGCGGCCACAAGCTCCACACGATGAAGTAGGCAGGCGTTGCGAACTCGCACGCAATGGGTCGAGCCTTAATCCTTAGACGTTCCTACCCCTCTGCCGTGTCAGTGCGAAGCTTCCGGTTTGGTCAATCTCGGTGGCGAGACGAGGATGTCCTTGTCGCATTGGTGATTGGACTCTTCTGGTCAGGTTTCTGGGGAGTTCTCTCATTTTTTAGCTATTGGGAGGGCTGTGACTCGGTTGGGTGCGTCGGTTATGGCCCAATCTTGTCGCAGATGTTCGGGTGGGTGTTGATTGGCCTGCTTCCCGCTATTGTCTTGGTCGTCGTAGTCTATTCCCGGAGAGTCGCAATCGGGAGCCGATAGTCACCCTTTAGTGGGAGAGTGCAGGCTTCCTTGGCCCGCCGATTGGGTTAATCTGATATAGCCCATGCCCATGGAAGGTCCGGAGTGACGATGGCCTCTTACCAGTATGATGTCGTGGTCGTCGGAGCGGGTCCTTCCGGCTCAATGACCGCCCGATACGCGGCGGCCGGCGGTTGCCGCACGCTCCTGATCGAAAAGCGACAGGAGATCGGTTCCCCCGTGCGGTGCGGCGAAGGACTGGCTCGCCATTTCGTCGAGGACACGAAGCTGCCGTTCGACCGCAAATGGGTCGGACGCGAGGTCAAGGGCGCGAAGATCTTCTCGCCGAACGGCACAGAGCTCACGATCGAGGAGGCCCACGCCGGGAACGAGGTGGGCATCGTCCTCGAGCGGGATGCCTTCGACAAAGCCGTGGCGAAGGAGGCCGCGAAGGCCGGCGCGGACATCTGGCTGAAGACGACCGCCACGGCGGTCGTGAAGGACGACGGCTGGGTACGCGGGATCCGCGCGAAGCGGCTCGAGGACGAGATGACGATCGAGGCGAAGTGCGTCGTCGCCGCGGACGGCTACGAGAGCCAGGTCGGTCGGTGGGCCGGCTTCAAGACGCTCTTGCGGGCGGGCGACATCACCGGCACGCTGCAGTACCGCCTCACGAACATCGGCGAGGGCCACGACTTCCCGGACTACTGCGAGTTCTGGTTGGGCAAGTGCGCGCCCGCGGGGTACATCTGGGTGTTCCCGAAGGACGAGTCGACCGCGAACGTCGGGATCGGCGTATCCCTCGACCGCCTGAAGAGCCGCATGGACATCATGGGGTACCTGGACCGCTGGATTGCGCAAGACCCGCGGATGGAGCACGCCCAGCCGCTCGACATGGTCACGGGCGGCGTCTCCACCGCCCCGCCGATCAAGAAGTCGGTCGGGAACGGAATCGCCTTGGTCGGCGACGCGGCTCGGATGATCGATCCGATCACGGGCGGCGGCATCGGCAACGGCATGGTGGCGGGGATGCTCCTCGGGAACGTGCTCGCGAAGTGTCATCAGTCGGGTGACTACAGCGAGGCCGCGCTCATGGAGTACGAGAAGGGTTGGCGGGCGAAGCTCGAGGAGAACCTGTACCGCAACTGGCTCGCGAAGAACAAGCTCGTGACCCTCGCCGACAAAGAGTTCGACGACATCATCGAGATCCTCGCGAAGGTCGGCGTTCACAAGTTGAGCGTCCGCGCGATCCTCAAGGTGCTCAAGGAGGCACGCCCGGAACTCGTCGCCAAGTTTGCCGAGTTCATCTGACCGCCACCGCAGCCCCCTCTCACTGGATTTTTCGACGGGTTGAGGAGCGGCTGCCTCGCTCGCCTTTCATCCCTGATAACCTCGTCACCGGGATTAAATAACGCGTGCGGCGGTCGTAAGCGTCTGTGAAGGTCGCCGATTGGCGGAAAGCGAGAGCCCTCCTCTGGGTCGGCATAACGGCGATCACACTCGTCCTCCTTTTCGTTCTTCACGGGGATTTGCAAATACCGGGTTTGCCCCAAGGCTCGCCCGCTTTCGTGGCGTCGCTCGAACCATGGGTCTTCATCATTCCGCTTCTCATCGCGACGAAGGCGCTCCTCGTGGTTTTGCGGCCGGTCTTCCGCGCGGCCCTCAAGACCCACGTCCGATACGAGGCGGACATCTTCGCCCACTTCCAGCTCGTGTCCTACGTGGTCTGGGCGACCGTAATCGGGCTTGTCTTTCTCGTCATGATCGGCGGGGGCGCCCAGCAGTTTGGCTTCCTCGGCACCGCGTTCGTGTCCGCAGCGCTGATCTACGTCATGCAGGAGCCCCTGCTGAACCTGATGGGCTGGATCGTGCTCGTGTCGATGGGCCTGTACAAGCTCGGCGACCGGATCGAGATGAACAACACCCGAGGCTATGTCGTCAACATCTCGCCGATGAACACGACCCTCCGTGAATTCGGCGGCATCTTGTACGGCGACAGTTTCACCGGCCGCTATGTGACGATCCCCAACAGCCAGATCGTGAAGGGGAACGTGTTCAACTACACGAAAGACACCCCGTTCGTCTGGGACCAGCTCACGGTCAACGTGACGTACGAGAGCGATGTCAAGCTGGCGGAGAAGCTCATCTTCGAGGCCGCGGAGGAAGTCGTCGGGCCGATGATGCGGGAGAACCGCGTGCACCTCCGCGCGAAGTACGAGTTCGCGGACCTCGCCGATTACATGGCGGAGGAACCGAAGGTCGGCTGGGCCCTCGGCGCATCTTCCATCGACATGAACCTCGTGTACTTCTGCCCCGTGTTCGCGAAAGGCTCGTACCGCACCCGCCTCGTCAAGCGAATCTACGAGAAGTTCATGGCCGAGCCCCGCGTGCAGTTCGCGTACCCGCACGTCCAGTATGTGCCTTCGGACGCGGAACGGGAGAAAGAAGCCGCGCGGACGAAGGAAAGAATGGCGGTCGCCCGCTGAGATTCCTGGAGTCCACCGCATCCTTTAATAGACCTCTTCGTTCTCCGCGCCTCCATGGCGGCCTCGTTCCGTTCGCTCGCTTCGATCGGGAAACGGGACGAGGGGAAGGAGGCTTCCTTCGGCGGGTGGGTCGAGGA
>VBMM01000189.1 GCA_005878415.1 Methanobacteriota archaeon | reverse complement strand
GACTGACGATGACCCTCCGGATCCGTCCGCTGCGCCTGCGCGACTACGACCAGATGATCTCCCTCTTCCGGACTTGCGGCCTGGATCCGAAGATTCGAGGGAGAGATTCGCGGCCCGCGATCGCCCGGCAGCTCCGATCCAACCGCGGCCTCTACCTCGGCGCAATCGACGGGGATCGGCTCGTGGGGACGGTCCTCGGGACGCACGACAGCCGCAAGGGTTGGATCAATCGGCTCGCGGTCCATCCATCCTATCAGCGGCGCGGACTGGCACGCCGGCTCGTGCGGGCCTGCGAGCGCGCCCTGCGGGCTCGCCGCATCGAAATGTTTTGCGCTCTCATCGAAACGGACAACGCCGCCTCGAAGGCCGTCTTCCGTTCGCTCGGCTACCGGATCGTCGAGCTCTCGTACGCCCGCCGGAAGCTCCGCGACGACATCTAGGCGATCACGCTGAGTTCCTTGCCGATCTTCTCGTATGCGGCGAGGGCGTCGTCGAGGTCTTGGCGCTTCAGCCCCGCGTTCACGATGTTCCGGATGCGCGCCTTGTCCTTCGCGACCATCGGGTACACGATCGGCAACGCGAATACGCCTTCCTCGAACAGCCGGTCGCTGAAGCGCTTCGCGGTCGCGGAATCGCCCAGCATGACGGGCGTGATGGGCGTCTCGCTCCGTCCGATGTCGAAGCCGAGCGAGACGAGCCGCTTCTTGAAATACTTCGTGTTCGACCACAACTTCTTCACGTGCCTCGGCTCCGTCTCGAGCACGTCGATCGCGGCCGTACAGGCGGCCGTGACCGCCGGAGGATGCGAGCCGCTCAAGAGCCAGGTCCTCGACTTGTTCAACGCGTAGTTCCGGAGGTCGTTCGATCCGGCGACGTAGCCGCCGACCACGCCGAGCGCCTTCGAGAACGTGCCCAGCTCGACCTGGATCTTCTCCTCGACGTGGAAGTGCGAGGCGACGCCCCGGCCGCCGTCCCCTAGGACCCCTTCTCCGTGCGCGTCGTCGATGTAGACCATCGCCCCGAACGACTCGCTGAGCTTCGCGATCTCGCCGACCGGCGCGATGTCGCCGTCCATCGAGAACACGCCGTCGCTCACCACGAGGATCTTCTTCGCGGAGACGTCGGCCTCCTTCAGCGCTCGTTCGAGGTCGCCGACGTCGCGATGCCGATAGATGATGCGCTGGGCCTTCGTCAGCCGCACGCCGTCGATGATGCTCCCGTGGTTCAGCTCGTCCGTCAGGATCGCGTCGCCGTCGCCCGCGAGCTGAGAGATCAAGCCCGCGTTCCCGGCGAAGCCGCTCATGTAGAACAAGGCCGCCTCGCGTCGCTTGAAACGGGCGATCCGGCGCTCGAGCTCCTCGTGGAGGTCCATGTTCCCCGCGATCGGCCGCACGCTGCCGCTGCCCGCGCCGTGCGTCTTGATCGCCTCGCGGGCCGCGCGCTTCACCTTCGGATGGTTCGACAGGTTCAGGTAGTTGTTCGAGCAGAGCATGATCACCGTCTTCCCGTCGACGATGCTGCGCGGGGCCGATGGCCCTTGAAGGACTCGGAGCTTCCAGTCGAGGCTCTGCGCGACGAGGCTCTCGTACTCCGCGCGCATCCATGACGTCGGATCTCGGTTCGCCACCGTCATCCCTCCATCGGGAACGCGACCTTGCCGCAGTTGCCGCTCCGCATCACGTCCATCGCCTCGTCGTACCGGTCGAGCGGGAACTTGTGCGTCAGGAGCGGCCGCAAATTCACGTTGCCGCTCTTCAGGAGGCCGCCCATCTGCTCCCACGTCTTGAACATCAGCCGGCCGTGGATCCCGTGGATCGACGCGCCTTTCGTCACGAGCTCCGACATCGGGATCGTTACGTCCTTCGTGTAGAACCCGAGGATGTGGATGCCCCCCGCCGGGCGGACGATCTCGAGCGCCTGCCGGAGCGCCTGCTCGCTCCCCGACATCTCAAGGACCTCGTCGACGCCCTCGCCCGATGTCAGGTCGTTGATCTCGTCGACGAGGGTGGCCTTCGACGCGAGCACGTGGTGCGCCCCGACCTCCTTCGCGAGGTCCATCCGATATCGGTTCGTGTGGCCGATCGCGATGACCCGCGCGGCGGCCATCGCGCGACACAGGGAGACGGCCATCAGGCCGATCGGTCCGAGTCCGAAAATCGCGACGGTCTTCCCGGGCACGTTCGCGTTCGTGACCGTGTACACCGCGTTGCCCAGAGGATCTTGCATCGTGGCGAGCTCCGGCGGAAGATCCGGGTCGTTCACGATCACGTTCGTCGCGGGGACCTTGAGGTACTCCGCAAAGGCGCCGTCCCGGTCGATCCCGAGGATCGACACGGTCTTGCAGACGTGCGCGTTGCCCGTGCGACACATGTGACAACGGCCGCACGCGACGTGGCCCTCCGCGCTCACGTATGCGCCTTTGTCGAGCCCCGTCACCTCCGAGCCGAGCCGCTCGATGCGCCCCGCGAACTCATGTCCCTGGATGAGCGGCACCTTGATCCGGGCTTGCGCCCACGCGTCCCAGTCGAAGATGTGCACGTCCGTCCCGCAGATCGATGAGACCTCCACGCGGATTAGGACCTCCGCGGGGCCGGGCTCTGGGATCGGGACCGATCGAATTTCCGTGCTCCGCGGCGACGCCCTCGATTTTACCGCGGCCTTCATTGTGCCGGCCATGCGCGAATTCCCCCGGTCGTGCCTCGCATGGGACCGGGGTATTTCAACTTGGTTCCCTTCAGCCGCGCGTCAGCGTTGGATCGGGTGGAGCTTCGACGTGCGATATCCGATCAGGACGAACAGATACTCGCGGCGGCGGAATTCCTCGTCGAGCGCCGCATCGCCCGTGTCGACCCGCAGCACCGGCGTCATCGCGAGCTTGGCGGGCGTCGCGACGGCGATCACGTTCCGCGTCCCGATCCGTCGGAGGACGTCCGGGCTCGCCTCGGGGTTCCCGCGTCCCAGTAAGAAGCCCTGCGCACCGATCGGGCTGACGACCAGCTTCGCCTTCGGATGTTGATCGAGCAAACGCAGGAGGGACCGCTCGTCCACGTCCTTCGCGACGGTTCGACCGCCGAGGACCGCATCGATACCGAGCAGGGTTTTCTCGAGGCCCAGGACGGTCGCAATCGATGCGATCGTCGAGCCCGGACCGAGGAAGAAGAGCGTATCCGGTTCGGCCGCGAACAGCTCGCGAAAGTGGTCCGCGAGTTCCTCGCGCGTGGACTCTTCGGTCACCTCCGCGACCTGGAGCTTTCCCGCCTGGACCAGGGTTGGTTCCACGAGCGTCTTCGCGGTCCCGACCAGCGCGATGCGCCATTCGCCTCGGCGGTACGCGTCCTCGTCGAGGTCCAGGATTTCCGCCGACCCGATGCGGAGGCGGCCCCGAAGGTAGGCGAGGGTCAGCTCGGCGGCCGCCTGCGGCGATACCGCGAACACGGCCGAATACATCTTGACGCCCGCCGGGATCCCGAGGATCGGGGCGCGATCCCTCGCCGATTCCGCGACGTCCCGCGCCGTCCCGTCACCGCCGCAGAACAGGACGAGCTCCGCGCCCCGGTCGATGCACGCCTCGACCGCGCGCCGCGTATCCTCGGCAGTCGTCGGCTCGGGAGGTCGGTTGATGATTTCACACCGCTCCTCGTCGACGCCCGCCGCTCCCAGCGGTTCCATGCCCATCGGTCCTGCGGCCGTGAGCCACCGGATCGAGAGCGACGGATCGCCGCGGGAGAGTGCGAGGATCGTCTCCGCGAAGGCGCGCGCTCGGGTCGGCGCAACGGGATCCGCGCCCGCCGCCCGGGCCTCGTCGACAACGCCGTCGGTCCCTTTCAGGCCGACCCGGCCTCCCATCCCCGCGATCGGGTTCACGATGAATCCGAGGCGCCGCACGACGTCCGCAGACCCCCCGCCGTATTTCGCTCTTCCGAGGACACGTCAGCGGTTCCGGGATTGCGCCACGGGAGCGCGACGCCAGGCGCGTGCGAGAGCGGCGGGCGGTGCCACCACGACGAGGTGGGCGAAATACCCGAGTGCAGCGAGAGGGAGGAGCGGCCACAGGATCGGCGCGAGCAGCACCGACGTCGATAGGCCTGCGGCGATGCCGAGTTGGATGACCCGAAGTTCGTTGCGGGTCGTCGACTCCAGGTTCGTGGGGTTGATCCGCAGATGGTACCAGATGGTCGGGAATGTGAGGACCGCGGCGAAGAAGAACGCGTGATGGAAGGTAACGGCCAGCCAGAGGTCGAGGAGGACGGCCGCGCCCGCCATCCCCGCGGCATACCGCTTCGCGTTCCGGAACCCGAGGGCGACGACGGTCGTCCGCTTCGGGGGGACCGCCGCCGCGTCCATCGGGGCGTCGGCGTAGTGATGGACGACGAGCATCCCCGTACACACGAGCGCGTGGGCCGCTAAGGCGATCGCCGCCGCGGGCGAGAGGGATAGCGCCTGGATCGCGTACGCGCCGAGGCCCGACAGCAAAACGCCGGGAAACCCGCCCAGCCACTCTCCGGCGAAGGGCCGGTAGGACATCGCGATCGGCGGGACGGTGTAGGCGAGGCCGATCAGGTACCCGGCGACGATGATCAGGGCGAGCCACGGTGCGCGGGCCACGACGACCCAGATCGTCAACGCGGCGACGCCGAGCGTCGCCCAGGCGTAGATCCGCCAGAGATCCCGTTCATCGAGGAGGCCCATGTTCCGGACCTTGCTCCCGCCGGATAGCGCGCGGAGGCCGATCTGGTCCGTGCCGCTCCGCCAATCGTAGATCTCGTTGACGGCGTGCGTCTCCCAACCCTGAACGAGCCCGCCGAGGGCGAGGGCCACCACGAACCAGAGCGGGTCGAACGTCCCCGCGACGGCGAAGGCCATCGCGGTCCCCAGGACGACCGCTGTGAATGACCACAGGAGGACCGGGATGAGACGGAACTCGAGGAACCACCCGAGCGCCTTGCGTTTCCACGGCCGTTGGACCGGGACGGACGCCACCATTTTGACTATTTCGATAGTAATATTAGAACGTTCGGGGATGCGGTGTTCGATGCCCGCGCCGCGGCCGACTTTGTCGAAGAACGGATGGGCGCGCGGCTTCATGGACAAGCGGTTGTGGTACCTCATCGCGGCGACCCGCGGGGGCATCAACCGCGCGCGGATCTTGCGGACGCTCCACGACCGTCCGTACAACGCGAACGACCTCGCAGGCCAACTCGGTCTCGACTACAAAACGGTTCGCCATCACTTGCAAGTGCTCCGGGAGAACGACTGCGTGATGACGCTCGGGAACGAGGGGTACGGCACCCTGTACTCGCTGTCGCCCCGGCTCCAAGTGCACTTCGACGACTTCCTGGAGATCTGGCGGCGCATCGAGACCCGCCTTGGGGAAAAGTAAATATGGCGCGCATCCGACTCGGCGAGGGCTAACGTGGCGCTCGGGACCTTTTGGGTGATCGACGTCGGGCTCGCCCTCGCGAGCGTCGCCGTCCTCGCGGGCCTCCTCTACGTATACGTCGGAAACTACCGCCACCTCCGGTCCCCCTTCTCCCTCGGCCTCATCGTGTTCGCGGCCCTCTTCGTGGTCGAGAACCTCGCCGCGGTGTACTTCTACATCATCATGAGCCAGAACTTCGGGGCGCCCGTGGCCGTCCCGATGCTCGCCCTGAACGCCGCGGAACTCGTCGGGTTCTCGACGCTCTTCTACGTGTCCTGGCGCTGACCCTCGCGGAGCGTTGCGGTCAAATACGCCCGCCCCTTTGTGGTCCCATGGCGGTCCCGTGGTGAACTATCGTCCGATGGGGAAGTCCGAGCTCGAGGTCTCGGAGGTGGGGTTCGGCGTCTGGACCCTCGCGTCGGGCCGGTGGGGCGAGTTCAGCGACGACCAGGCCGTCGACTTGCTGCACAAGGCGTACGACGCGGGCATCAACTACTTCGACGTCGCGCCGACGGACGGGGCGGGCCGCGGGGAGCGGCTGCTCGGACGGGCGTTCCAGGACAAACGGGAGCTCGTCATCATCTCGAGCAAGGTCGGCCGCGCCGACGGCGGAGTCGACTTCTCTCCGGCCGGGATACGCAAGTCGCTCGACGCGAGCCTCGATCGGCTCGCCTCGTCCTACGTCGACGTCTTGCAGCTTCACTACCCCGATGCGGCGACGGTCGCGAACGCCGGGGTTTGGCAGACCCTCGAAGCACTGAAGTCGGAGGGGAAGGCCCGCTACGTCGGGATCCGCAAGTTCTTCCCGGTCGCGCTCGAGATCAATCAGGGGATGGCAATCCGCGCGCCGCACGCCGGGGGCGTCCTCGAGTCGAGCGCGGACGCGGTGCACTTCCCCGCGGACGGGGATCTCCAGGTGAAGGATGCGGCGTGGATCGAGCGAGCGCGGAAACAGGCGGCGAACCTGAGCTGGATCTACGAGGGGAAGGGGATGAGCCTCTCCCAGGCCGCGCTGAAGTTCATCCTCTCCGAGGAGACCGTGGCCTCGGTGATCCCGAACATCTACCGGGAGGAGCACCTCGCGGAGTACGGTGCCGTGTCGGACTTCGAGAGCTTCTCCCAAGTCGAGCTCGGCGAGATCGCGGAGCAGTTCCGGAAAGGATTCGGCGTCTGAGGCGTCCGGGATGATCCTCGGCTATGTCGACTCGGACGATCGCATCTACGATCTCGGCTTCGCGACGATGCGCCTGCGCGTGCGGATCGAGGCGGGGGAAGGGGGCGCCTCGCGGGCGACGTTCTCCCAGGTCGCGGGGAGCGGGGCGGCGTCGTATCGAATCCTCGGGGAGGCGGACGCGCGCGCCGAGGTGTCGATGGACCACGACGGCCATCGCGTCCCGCTGCTGCGGGAGGTCGACGGACATCTGTACCGGCACGAGGCCGGCCTCCTGTTCTTCGCGTCCCCTGCGACGCGGGATCCCGAGGATCCCGGGTACTTCCTTGTGAAACTCCGTGCGATGCCCAGCGCGGTCGCGTTCTTCTTCGAGGACCAACAGGGCCG
>VBMM01000188.1 GCA_005878415.1 Methanobacteriota archaeon | reverse complement strand
TGTGGTCGCACGGCTGATAAGGGCGTCCGAATCCTTATCCGGGCCTTCGCCGCCTCGAAGGGACTCAGGGTTCCATGCCATTGAAGGCGGCGAAAGCTCCCGCTCCCCCGATCTCCGAATTGGCGGTGGGCCAGGGGCCTTCCGCGGCCGGGCTACGCCGTCGGCTTGCCGCCGGGCTCGTCGTCCTCGCCCTCGTCACGATCCTGCTCGCCTCGTCGCGCGCGGCGGCGGGCACGTTCCCGGTCTCGGTGGAACAGGTCGCCGTCGGCACGACGGACGGCACGGCGGGCGTCCAGGCCGAAGACGGGATCCGGGAGTCGATGCGCGAATCCGACGTAGCCCCGGACCCGCTCGCCTATCCGGCGCTGCAGAACCTGAGCAACGGGTCCCCGGTCTCGGGGACCTTCCCGGCCGACGTCCGGATTTCCGATGGCGTCTACGTGCAATATCGCGAGGCGACTCCCGTCCCCGTCACGGTCTCCAGCAACCCTGCCTCGGTAACGCCGGGATGCACATGGACCACCTGCGGGAACGGCATGGCCTCCGATAACGCCTACGCCTCCTCGCCCGCCGGCGGCGATGCCGCGGAGTACGCCGGATTCAGCCTCGGTGTCCCGGCGGCCGCCACGATCACCCGCGTGGAAGTGGGCTACGAGGCGTTCGCGGCGGGGAACGACCGAATCGCAATCACGCTGTCCTGGGACGGAGGCGCCACGTGGTGCCCGACGGTCACCAGCGGCTTGCCCGGCGCCGATCCGAACGCCTACACGTTCTCGAGTTTCACCGCATGCACGGGGCACACTTGGATGCGAACGTCGTGCGCGTGACTTACCAGCCCCTCGCCTATGCGCTCAGCCTCGAATACGACTGGACGGGGGTCGCGACGGGCCAGCGCCACGATCTCCGAATCAGCGCGCACATATCCGACGAGAATGTCTCGGTCGAGGTCCTGACGCCGCCCTCCGTCTGGACCCAACGGCTGATCTTCACCGACACGACGGACCAGGTCCTGACGTACACCCTCGCCGCCTCCGAGTTCGACGCCGGCAACGTCTCCGTCCGGTTCGTCGATGCGCTTGGGCCCGACGTCGCTCCTTCGGATCTCTGGATCGACTACGTAGACGTCATCACGACGGCGGTCGCTTACCGCCTCGACGTCAGTCAAACCGTGACGGGCATCGGCGGCGCCAACCCGACGCTGGACATCGAGGGGAACATCAGCGCGGGCGGCGAGAACTTCGACGTGTTCGCCTGGAACTTCACCGCGGGTGCATGGGGCCTGAAGATGGGCTCCGTCTTCACGGCGGTCAACGAGATGCACCGCGTGGCCCTGCTCCCGGACGAGATTCTCAACGGCACGGTCCGCATCGACTTCCGGGACCGAGATCCCGTCAGCCCGGTGCCGGCAACGCTCACCCTCGAACTCGTCCAGGTCTCGACGACGGACCCGACGTCGGGCCTGCCGAGCATCGTCCTCCTGGGCGTTGGCGTGATCGCGGGGATCGCCGCGGCGACCGCGTTCGTGATCTTCGTCGTCCTCCCGAGGCGGAAGTCCTCGTCCGACGACGCCGAGACGGCTCCGGAGCCCCCTCGCAACGGCCGGCTCGCGACCCTGGGCGGCGTGCTCGCGAAAGGCGGGGCTGCTCCGCCGGACCCCGCGATCGCGGTCGGCGACCTGCGGCCGGGCGGCGTGTACCTCGTCGACGAGCAGAAGCCCGCGGCCGCGATGCGAGCGCTGGAGCACGTGACCCGGATGGGCCGGTCCGGTTTTGTCATCACGCGCCGGAACCCCGTGGATGTGCAGCGTACGTTCAAGCTGCGGCACACGAAGATCGTCGGGCTGGGCGGGAACCGGGACTCGGGGAGCGGGTTGGTCCTCGCGGCCTCCTTGGATGTCATGGCGACGGACACGGGCGACTTCCTCCGGACGAACCCCGTCGGGGTCGTGCTCATCGATTGCCTTAAGGACCTGGTCGAGGGCAACGATTTCCCGTCCGTCCTGCAGTTCCTCCGGGGAGTCGTCGAGCAGGTTTCGGCGGGGCAGCAGATCCTCCTGGTCTCGATGCCGCCGGGGATCCTGCGTGGTCGGGAGCTCAAGCAGCTCGCGCAGCAGCTCGAGGTCGTCCGCATCACCTGAGCCGGTCGCCGCCTTACGCGGGTCCCGACTCCTCCTTCGTCCACCGGCGCATCTTGCGGAGACACGCGCGCCGGTCGTCCGGCGTCCCTTTGAAGATCTCGAGGGTCACCGGCCCGGCGTACCCGCGGGCCTTCAGCGCCTTGACGTCCCGCTCCACGTCGATTCCTCCCTGCCCGAACGGGAGGTGCTCGTCCCCCGTCTCGCCGTGGCCGCCGTGGTTGTCGTGGATGTGGGCCAGCGCCAACCGATCGCCGAGTGCCTCCAGGTACGTCCGCCCGCCGTCCGTCCGGCGGTCGAGGTGCGCGTGCCCGACGTCCAGGCAAAACCGCAACTCGGGGACCGCGTCGAGCGCCTTGCGAAGGACGTGCGGCGGCTCGTCGACGTTTTCGACCGTCACCGCGACGCCGCGGTCCGTCGCGGCCTTCACGAAATCCGCGAACCACGACGCCTTCGCCTCCGGCGAGATCCTCGGCGCGGAGCGGGCCTCCATGAAGTGCGCGTTGAAGATTCGTGTGCCGATCGGCGCGAGGGCGTCGATGAACCCGACGAACCGGGCGAGGTCGGCCTGGTGGAACCGGGACGGCGGCAGGTGCGCCGTCTCCAGCGGGATCTTCTCCGCGAGGTCTTCCGCCTCGTCCTGCAAGGCCGCCGGCTCCAAGGTGAGCCACGTCAGGTCGAGCTCCGCATAGTCGAAGCCCGACTCGCGCAATTCCGCGACCTGCTTGGGGAACGGCTCGCGGCTGTACGTCGAACCGCCGATGCGCACGGGCCCGCCGAAAGAGACGGCCGGTATAAGGCTTCCCCGACGCGCGCGGTCGGTCGCCGTCGTTTGGGCGACCTACCACGAGAACCGCAGATGCTCCGTGATCCGGATCTCCCGCGACGCGGCGTCGTGCAGCCCGAGCGCCGGGATCCGCGGGACCGCATCGGCGAAGTCGTCCAGGGTCGTCTGGTCCGGCGGCACGGACGCGTACCATTCCGACGTCCCCGTGTCGAGGCGGTCGATCCGCACGCCGCCTTTCCCGTGCGCGATCCGCACGATCCGGTCCGCGCCCTCGTACAGCTCCCGCCGGATCGACTTGCGGCGGTGGAGCTTCGCCAGGCCGGCGTTCGTCACCAAGCCGACGACGTCCCGCTCCGCGACCGTTCGCCGGATCGCCCGCATGGACCGCTGGAAGAGCTGGTGGGCCTCGCCCACCTCGACGTCCTCGTCGAGGAACATCTCCGGCAGGCACGCGAGGACCGCGAAGCCGGCGTGGGTCTCTCCCAGCTTTCTATTCAGCATGTCCAATATTAATGTGGTCATCTGATGGCACGTGAACGCCCGGGCCACGTGCACGCGGGGCAGGACCTCGTCCCGCGTCAGCCCGACGCGCTTCCCGAGGGCCACCATCCCGTGCGGGTCCACGGAGTTCCCGCCGTCGAGGAAGACGACCTCGTGGCCCTCCATGATCGCGCGGACGCAGAGGAGGGTCGTGAGGTGGAACACGAAGTTGGAGCCGCTGTCGACCAGGGTGATCTTGCCCCGCTCGAAGGGACCGAGGATCCGGTCCAGGGTGGGCACCAGGCTCGTGAGGGCCGGACGCGCCTCGAGGCGGGCCTCCGGCACGACGATGGGCTGCGCGACGAGCGCGATCGCGAATCCTCCCCGGATTCGATGGGGCCGACGGTATAAAGTCCGGGGCGGAGGGG
>VBMM01000035.1 GCA_005878415.1 Methanobacteriota archaeon | reverse complement strand
AACAGCGCGAGCCCGACGACGATCGCGAAGGCGCCGGGGAACGCGTTCGCCTGGAGAGTGTAGTCCGCAGCCGCGAGGATGATCAGCAGCAGGAGGGAGAGGAACGCGAAGACGAAGAAGACCGTCAGGACGCTGCCCCGGCGGAGCGCGTTGAGGGAACCCACGCGAAGGGCTATTATGCCCCTCCGCATGAGCATTGCGCTGGCATGCCGGAACTCGTCGAATCGATCAGTTGTCCGAAGTGCGGCGGCCCGCTGAACCTCACGACGGGCGAGGTCATCGTCACCTGCCCGTACTGCGGCACCGCATCCCGCATCGAGGGCGACAAGCCGTTCGTCTTGCGGCACTCGATGCTCGCGGCGCGGCTCGATCGCGACGGCGCGATGCGGGCGATCCAGGGCTGGCTGGACGGCGGCGTGATGAAGCCCGACGACCTGCGGAAGGCCTCGCGGGTCACGTCCCTCGAGTGCGTCTACCTGCCGTTCTACGTGTTCGAGGTCGACGCGACGACCGCCTATGCGGGCGTGCTCACGCGGACCGGCACGAACGAGCGCCGCAACGGGAACGTCCGGCGGGACTACTTCTGGAAGATCCTCGGCCGGCGATCCGGCGACTTTCCGACGCGGGACTACAAGATCCCGCTCGCGCTCAAGGTGCCCTTCTCGACCGCCGGGATGGTCCACGATTCCCGGTTCCTGAACGCGGAGGTCGACGAGGACGAGGCGGAACGTCTCGCGCGGGAGGACGTCGACGCGCATCAGCGGGAGCTGCTGAGGGACTTCGTGGACCTCGTCGAGAACGCGACGACCCAGGTCGACGTGAAGGACGCCGAGTTCCTGCACGCCCCGATCTGGTTCTCGACGTACGAGTATCGCGGGCGGCCGTACACGATCCTGATCGACGGCGCATCGGGCGAGGTCGTCCGCGGGGACATCCCCGCGCCGACGGGCGGATTCGGGGAGTTCCTCAAAGGGGCGAGCCGCGACCTCTTCCACGGCTGAGAATGGTCATTCGTTCTTCGGCTCGAGGTCCTCGTAGTCGGCGAGGTAGGCGCCGCAGTTCGGACACATTTCGTCGTCCGGGTCGATCTCCCAGCCGCACTCGGGGCATTTGGTCGTCGGAGGGCCTCGCGCTCCGTAGGCGCGTGCGGGGTATAAAATCCGACCGCCGGATTCAGAAGTCCTCGAACTTCGTCTGGCCCTTCTTCTCCCGGGACCGCGGAGGGGTCGACGGCGGTTCCTCGCGCGCCTCCTGTCGCAGCGCCTCGATGCGTGCTTCGGGGGCGGCCGTGACGAAGGTCTCCCCGCCCGGCTCGCCGACGAAGATCTTCTGCTTCAGTTCGCGCCGGAGCCGGTCGAGCTCCACGTGCATCTTGCGCTCCTTCCTCCGCGCGCTGTAGAAGTACGCCTCATCCCGCGTGTCCTTCGTCACGAGCATGACGACGCGGCCGGCCGCGCTCCGTCCGGTCCGCCCACGCCGTTGAATCGTGCGGATCTCCGAAGGCACGGGCTCGTAGAACACGACCAGGTCGACCTGCGGGATGTCGAGGCCCTCCTCCCCGATCGACGTCGCGACGATCACGTTCACGTCGCCGGCGCGGAACCGCTCGAGGATCTCGACCTGTTCCTTCTGCGACAGCCCGATGTCCTCGCCCCGCGACGCCTGCCCGACGAACCGCATCGGCCTCACGCCAGGGATCCGCTCCAGAGCCTGCGTCACGCGGTCCGCCGTATCCCGGTAGTGCGCGAAGACGATGATCTTCGAGTCCGGTTTCTCCATGAACTGCTCGCGCACCACCCACGCCGTCTTCGCGAGCTTCGGATGCTCGACGTCGGTCGCGCGGGCGAGCTTCATCGCTTCCTGCACCTTCGCGTGCTTCAGGAACTGGACGTCCGCCTTCGATTTGGTCTCGGTCTCCATCTTCTCGAAGTACGACCGGAGGGAGCCGAGGCCTTGCGTCTCCGCGAGTTCGATCGCGTGGTTCGCCTTCATCGCGATCGCTTGGGCCGTCATCGCGCCGTACAGGCGGCCGTCCTTCACCCCGGAATCGAGTTTGCGGCGGGCCTCGTCCCCGACCGCGAGCAAGTCCTTCAGCGTGACTTTCGGCTTGCCCGCGAGAAAGCCGAGTTTCTTGAGGCGTCCGACCTGCTCCTCGTACACGGTCGCCAGGAGTCCGCGGATCTCCTTCGAGACGTCCGGGGCGTCGACCTCGACGCGCTCGAACGCGAGGGCGTGCTGATACGGGACGACGTCCGCGTCGTATTCCGTGCGGATCTCGACGGCCGTGATGCCGAGGTTCCCGCACACCTCGAGGATCTTCTCCGCGCTTGCGCCGGGCGAGGCGGTCATCCCGAGGACGAGGCGTCCCGGGACCTCCTTGTACGCGGCCGCGACGTCGACGTAGGCGTACTCTCCGACCGCGCGGTGCGCCTCGTCGAAGACGATCAGGGAGACGTCGTCGAGGCCGATTCGCTCGCTGCGCAGGTCGTTGCGAATCACCTGGGGGGTCGAGACGACGATCTTGTTCTCCCGCCACATGAGCTCGCGCTCTTCCGGGGCGGTCGCCTCGCCGGTGAAGAGCTCGATGCGCTCGACGATGAGCATCTCCCGCAAGGATGTGGCGTGCTGCTCGACGAGCGGCTTCGTCGGCGCGAGGAAGAGGACCTTCCCGCCCTTCCGGCGGAGGACCTCCGCGACGACCATCGCGGCGATGACCGTCTTCCCCATGCCCGTCGGCAGGACGACGAGCGTGGAGCGCTCGAGGCACGCCCGCGCGATGTTCACCTGGTACGCGCGCTCCTCGACGGCCCCGCGCCGGAGGAGCTCGTGCGTAACGAACACGCGCGCTGAACGCCGGGAAGCGCGAATAACCTTTTGCCCTAGGTCGGCGGAGGCCCGCGGCGGCGACGCCGGAGGACGATCGCCGCGACGGCCACGAGGACCGCGGCGACGACCAAGGCGATGGCGAAAATCCAGAGGATGGGTACGCCCGAGACGCGCACCTGGAGCGTCACCGAAGCGTTGGCGGTCGGGTCGCCGACGGCCGCCGCCGAGATCGTCACGGGGTACGTCGTGCCCGCGGATGCGGTGAGCGGGATCGACAGCACCACCCGCACCGAAGCGTCGTTGTCGGGCGCCAGCCGGACGACGCGTCCCCGGAGCGGACCCGTCGGGTCGCTCGCCACGGTCGCGTCCCAGCCCTCAGGGAGTGCGGCGTCGAGGCGCACATCCGTGTCGTACTCCCCGACGTTCGCGACCTTCACCGTGACGCGCACGCTCCCTCCGGCCGTTCCTTCGATCGGGCCGGACGGCGCGAGCACGAGGACCGCGTTCCGCAGGCCCGCGGCGGCGATCATCACATCGTCGACCCACCAGCCGCCGGAATTGCCGATCACGTTCGCGCTCACGTTGAACCGGACCTGGACCGTCGTCGGTCCCGTGATGTTCGCGGTGAGATCGAGGGAGACGCCGCGCCACGTCAGGTCAAGCCTTTCGTAGTGGGCCATCGAGATCCACGGGCCCCCGTTGTAGCTCACCTCGACGTATGCGTCGTCCGTGTCGTTGGAGCCGACGGGCAGGACCGGGACGGACCGCCCCGTGAGATCGTAGCGGCGGTAGAAGATCAGGAACGTCGGACCCGGCGTCAGGCTGATCGCGGGCGAGGTGAGCGTGTGCCACGCGGGCGGGAAGAGGCTCGGCAACACCGTCGACACGTACCCGAAGCGCCACGCATGCGTGCGGCTGTGGGCCGTCCCGTCGGGGTCCGTGTCGTTGACGATGCGCCAGCGGTGAGCGTCCGTCGAGAGGCCGTTCAACGTCCAGCTCCCAGGCCCGGACTCGACGTCGTCCCGGAAGCGGAACACGTTCACGAGGACGTGGGCGGCGCGCACGTCGTTCGAAGGGATCTCGTCGTTCGCGCCGATCAGCGACGCGACGACGATGAACCGGCCCACATTCGCGGGTGTGAAAGTCAGGGCGAACGTCGCGGTCGTTTGCGACGCGAGCCCGGTTCGTACGAAGGACTGTTGCGCGACGCGCGAAGCGGCGGCGACCGCGTCCCGGTAGACGCTCACGTCGAGGCTCACGTCTGCGGGTTGCGCCCCCTCGTTCCGCACATCGATCGACACGTTCACCGCGGTGCCCACGGCGTCGGTGAAGGGCAGTCGAATCGCGGACACCGCGAGGTCGCGCGTGATCTCGCGGGCAATGGTCGCGACCATCGTCGCCCCGCTCGCGGAGACGTCCCGCACGCGCCACCCGGTGTCGGCCCCGCTGTACGCCCGGCTGTCCGGCGACGTATCGGGGCCCCAACCCGACGCGGTGTCGTGCCACGGGTCGCCCGCGTCCAAGGGATGGTCTCCCGTGAGGCCTTCGTCCGCCTCCTCGAGGTCGAGCAGCCGATGCGCGTCGACCTCGTTCGAACTCAGGGAGTCGTCGACGTGCCAGATCAGCAGGCCGCTGCCGGGCAATGCGGCGTCGAAGCCGACGGGCTGGCGGTTCTCGACGAGGAAGGATTCGAGGGGAGAGGCGCCCGGGATCCCGAGCCGGTACACGGTGCCGGTCGTCTCGACCTGCGGGACGCTCGTCCCGATGCGCGCCGTCGTCACGTCCACCGGCGTGATCCAACCGAGGCGGATCTTCGACCACGCGCTGAACTCGGCGGGCGAGGTCCCCGCGGGAGCGCCGTTCCATGAGCCGCCGGACATGATGTCCCACAGCCCGATGCCTTCCGACGAGCCGTCCGTGTCGTACAGGTCCGGGAGGCCGAGGTCGTGTCCGAACTCGTGCGCCATCACGCCGACGGGGGAGTCTTCGCTCTCCATCGTGTATCCGTAGATTTGCACGCCGTCCGCCGTGAGGGACTGCGATCCGGGGACCGTCGGGTCCGCGTCGAGGACGGCCCAGCGGTGCGACCAGATGAGGTCCGAGCTGCCGCCGCTCTCCTGGCCCGCGCCCGCGTGGACGACCGTGAGATGGTCCACGACGCCGTCCCCGTTCGTGTCGAAGGTCGCGAAGTTGACGGACGGGTCCGCGAGCTGCACCGTCTCGGTGACGAGGCGGTAGATCGGGCCGTTCGCGTCGTCGGGAGGGCGGGAGCCGTCCGCGCCGTAGTACGACATCGGATGGGCGCTGTGGAACCACGTCGTGATGACGGTCGCCTGGATCGTCAGGGCGCCGAGGGAGACTTCCGAGTAGTACGCGTGGAACGATCGCGCGCCGGGCGACGCATCGTTGAAGAGGCCGTCGAAGTACGCGCCCGTATGCGCCGGGGCGGGGGCGACGTCCGTGAAGTCGATGAGGAGGACGAGGATGCGGACCGTGCCCGTCGTCTGCGCCACGCCGGGCGGTGCCGGGAGCACGTCCCCCGGGCGGTATCCGGACGGCCACGTCTGCACGCCGGGTTGCGGGGGCGTCAGGTCGGCGCGCGCATCCGGCGGCTGCTCCCAGCGGATGTCCGCGGGTCGAGCGGCCGCGAGGGCCGCGGGCACGAGCAGCACGACGGCGAGGAAGAGGGGGATCGCCCCGCGCATCGGCCGCCGACGAGGGACGACCGTCATATGAACCTTCACGTGCGAATCTCAGCGGCGGCTCCGAGGGCCGTCCTAGAGCCGACCGCTCGAGAGCCCTTTCCCGATCCCTCCGTGTGGTTTGGGAACGTTGAAATATCTGTGCGCCTATGCACATGCACAGATGACGAAGACGATCAGCCTCTCCGATGAGGCGTACCGGGTCCTCCACCGGCACAAGCTGGCGGGCGAGAGCTTCTCCGACACGGTCCTCCGGCTCGCCCGGGAGGGGGGTAAGCTTTCCGAGGTGATCGGACTCTATCCGGAATTGCGGGGCCGGACCGGCCTCGCCCGCATGGTCCGTGAGAACCGGAGCCGGCTGGATCGGCGGGTGGCCACCCATTGAAATGTCTCGACACGACGTTCTTGATCGACATCGTCGAAAACCCGGACGAGGTCCGAGCGGTTTCCGAGGAACTCGAGCGCCACGGCGAGGTCCTGGCGACGACTGCCTTCAACGTGTACGAAGCCCTCCTCGGCGTCCATTCCATCCGCGACCGAAGCCAGCGGACGAAACTTCTCGATCTGTATTCGAGGGTGCTCGCCCGTCTTGTTTTGTTGCCGGTATCCGTCGAGGACGCGACAAAAGCCGCCGAGCTCGGCGGCGAACTCCGCCGGAGGGGTCACGATGTCGGTGCGGACAGCCTCACGGCAGCCGTCGCGATCCGAACGGGGGCCGACGGAGTCGTCACCCGGAATGTGGCCCACTTTGAGCGGCTCAGGGAGCTGGCGGGTTTGGAGGTGGTCCCGTACTAGGCCCGCGGTACGGGGCACCCCAGGAGCCAGCCTCTTAGGGACGTCCGCGTCCATCTCACGTTCTCGGACATGGATGACTAGAGCGTCGCCTTGTCGAACATCGCAGGGTCCGCGCCGAGGGGCCGTGTCGCGTCGATCCCCATCTTCGAGGTGAAGCCGTCTCTCGCGGACGGATCGATCGACGAACCGCGGACATCATGCAGGACGACGAGTCCGCGGTCCGCCTGGAACCGCGTCGCGATCGCCCACTCGACGTCCCGATCGTCGAAGATGTCGATGTCCTCGTCGACGATGACGACCCGCTTCATCGACGTGTGCGCGCCGAACGCCGCCATGATCGCGTTCTTCGCGTCGCCCTGGTGCTGCTTGCGGATCGAGACGACGCCGTGGAGCCATGCACATCCGCCTTCCGTGAGGCGGACCGCTTTCACATGCGGCACGGCGCGGGAGACCGCCTGGTAGATGACGGGCTCGCGCGGCATCCCCATGAACATGAAGTGCTCATCGAGCCCACCGACGATGATGTGGAAGATCGGGTCGTCGCGGTGGTAGATCCGCTCGACGACGAGGACGGGCTCCTTCCTCACGCGATCGTACGTGCGGACCGCATCGACGAACGGTCCCTCGTCGTGCGTCTCGTTGACCAGCCGGCCTTCGAGGACGTATTCGGCGTCCGCGGGGACCGTCAGCCCATCCTTGATTCGGACCATGTCGACGGGCTTGCCGAGACACGATTGGGTGAGGGCGGACGCGATGCGGCTCTCATCGACGCCGTACTCGACCGACGTCCCGCCCGCGAGCAGGTTCCACGGATCGAGGCCGATGCAGACGGCGACCTTGAGTTCCTCGCCTGCCTGGATCGCCTCGTTGTACATGTGCCGCAAATGCCGCGGGACGATCCGGCACGCGCCCCGGTCCTTGTCGAGCAGCAGGATCCGGTGAAACGAGAGGTTCCGGACGCCCTTCCACTCCGCGACCCAGACGCCGGCTGTGATGTACCGACCCGCGTCGCGGGGGAACAGCTTCGGGACCGGGAGACCGAGGAGGTTCACGTCGGTCGAGGAGTGCTTCAGGAACGGGGCGCTGTCGACGAGGCGCGTGTCCTTCGGATGCGTCTGGGCCTCCATGAGGCGGCCGAGCAACGTCTCGCTTGGCGTGCGTAGCGCCGCAGCGACCCGGCCCCGCGTCGACCACAGGTTGCCGACCGCCTCGGACCCGTCGAGCGACCGGAAGTGGACGGGCCGCCGCGGTTCCCGTACGAGGATGCGCGTCGCCTCGACCTCCCGGCTCGTGTCCGCGTCGATCCGGAGGACGTCGTCGGAGAACCGCTCCAGCCACTCGCGCACCGCCATGCAAGGACCTCTCGCCCGCGAATCGGGTCCGCCTCCTTAGGCGTTGCGGGTCCGCCCGGCCGCGGGCGTACGTCGCGTCGGCGCTCACGGCGGATGGAGCGGCGGCGGCGATTGATCGGTCGGTTCCGCGGGCGGCGGTTCCAGCGGCCCGCGCTTCCGAGGCCGCGTGAGGAGCGTCGCCGCCCCGACGAGCGCCGCGATTCCGGCGGCAAGAAGGCCCACGATGATCGCCAACGTCCCGAACGGGATTTCTCCTCCCGTTGGTCCCGGTCCCATGGATGGCCGCACAGTCATCGCGACTTTCCGCGTATTGTCACTCGTGTTCGATTCCGTCGGCGTCACGTTTCCGATCACGATTCGGATCGTGTGCTCTCCCACCCCGACGGCGAGGAACGATTGCGAGTACACGGTCGTCGACGCGCCGGTCGAAAGGGGCTCGCCGAGGACGACCTGACCGATCGCGACCGTCGTCCCGTTCGGCCGCTCGTCGTACACGTCGATCGTCGCGGACTCCGCCGACGCCCCGCCGTGGTTCACGATCGTGATCGAGACGCTGACAACCTGGCCCTCGAGCGGACTCGCCGGGTTCGTCGACGCCGCACGCGGCGTGAGGTCCGGCGCGGGTCCCGTCGGCGTCGGCACGGACCGCACGTCGATCGTCAGCGACGCGATCCCCTCGTTGCCGCGCGCGTCGCGCACCGTGACGGTCGCCCGGCGCGCACCGACGTCGGCGTAGGCGTGGATCGCGGTCGGGGGGATCTGCTCCACCGTCCCCGCGCCGTCACCGAAGTCGAACCGGTAGGAGACGATCCGTCCGAGTCCCTGGTCGTGCCCCGCGCTCGCGGCGGCGTCGAAGTGTACGCTCTGGCCGACGATCGGACGGAGGTCGTCCGCGGTCAGCGCGGCCGTCGGTCCTCCGGGAATCGCGGCCGCCACCGCGAGGATGAACAGCGCGATGGCCCAGACCACGCACGCGATCCCGGCCCGCTCCTGCAAGGAGAGCGGCTTCCACCACGCCCGGCCCACGGATAGTAGGGCGTCCCGCGGACCATAAACGTTCCTGGGACACTTTTTGCGGAACGCGGCGCCGCGGTCCGTTCTCAACACCGGGAACGTCGACGCGCATCGCCCGATGTCGGCGGGGTTTCGCGCCGAAGAAGTCTTTATAGGCCCGTTCGGTTCGGACGACCGTGAGCCTGGATTCCGCGAGGAAGTTCGCGTTGCACAACGCGGTCCTCCATGACGGCAAGGCGGACGCGAAGGCGGTCCTGGGCCGGCTGCTCGCGGAGGATTCCTCCCTGCGAGGTCGCGCAAGCGAGGCGGCGACAACGGTCGAGCGGATCGTCGCGGAGGTGAACCGCCTCGCGCCCGACGCGCAGCGCGCCCAGCTGACCTTGATCGCGCCGGAGCTGCTGGAGCACACCCGCGCCGACGTCGGCCCGAAGGAGCTCCCGCCGTTGCCCGGCGCCATGGACGGGAAGGTCGTCCTCCGCCTCGCGCCGTACCCGAGCGGACCGCTGCACATCGGGAACGCGCGGGCGTTCGTCCTGAACGACGCGTACACGAAGCGGTACCACGGCCGGCTCCTCCTGGTGTTCGACGACACGATCGGCTCGGAGGAGAAGCCCCTCCTGCCGGAGGCGTTCGACCAGGTGAAGGAGGGCCTCGACTGGGCCGGGGTCGAGTACCACGACGTCCTGTACAAGAGCGACCGCATCCCGCTGCACTACGAGTGGGCGGAGAAGCTGCTCGCGACGGGAGAGGCGTACGTCTGCGAGTGCGACGCCGCGACGCTGCGGAAGAACCGCGAGGCGAAGCGCGCGTGCGTACACCGCATCCAGGACGTCGACGAGACGATCGCGATGTGGAAGGCGATGCTCGACGGGGAGTACGGCGAGGGCGAGGCCGTCGTCCGCCTGAAGACGGACATGGCCCACCCGAACCCCGCGTTCCGCGACCGCGTCCTGTTCCGGATCGCGGAGCGGGAGCACCCGCGCGTCGGGACGCGGTACCGGGTGTGGCCGATGCTCGAGTTCTCGTGGGCCGTCGACGACCACTTGCTCGGAATCACGCACGTGCTCCGCGGCAAAGACCTGGTCATGGAGGACATGATGGAGGCGCGGATTTGGGATGTCCTCGAGATCGCGCATCGTCCAGCGTTCGTGCATTTCGGCATCTTGCGCTTCAAGGATCTCGAGTTGTCCAAGTCCCGCTACCGGAAGGAAATCGCGGAGGGCCGCCTCACGGGGATCGACGACCCGCGCACGTGGACCCTCCAGTCGATGCGGCGGCGCGGGATCCGGCCCGCCGCGTTGCGGGCGTTCGTCTTGTCGTTCGGGCTGAGCCTGAGCGACATCGAGGTGCCGGCGGAGACCTTGTACGCGGAGAATCGGAAGATGATTGACAAGGAGGCGAACCGGTACTTCTTCGTCCCCGATCCGGTGGCGGTGGAGATTGCCGGACTCCCGCCGATCGAGCGGGTGCGGGCGCCGCTCCACCCGGACTTCCCGGGCCGCGGCGTGCGGGAGATCCCGGCGGGTCCGAAGGTCGACGTCGCGAAGGAAGACTTCGACAGGTTCCGCGGAAAGGAGGTGCGGCTCAAGGACTTCTGCAACGTCGTCCTGGAGCACCGCGCGACGTTCGTGTCCATGGAGAACAAGGACATCCCGAAGGTCCAGTGGGTCACGCACGGCGTACAGACGCATCTCGTCATGCCCAATGGGGCGGAGGCGCGGGGCCTCGCGGAGCCGCTCGTCGCCTCGCTGAAGGTCGATGACCTCGTGCAGTTCGAGCGGGTCGGGTTCGCCCGGATCGACCACGTGAGCACGGCCGAGGTCCGCGCGTACTTCGCGCATCGATGATTCGCTCCGCCCCGGACGGATTTTCACTTTCACCGATCCCTCCGGATGGAGCGTTGATGTCCACGCGCGTTTTTACTCAACTGAGTAAAATGCCGCCCCGGAGATCCGTCCGTCGCGCCCGTCGGCAGAGAGATCGATTCCTGGTCGGATACATCGTCACGTGGGACGTGGATAGCGCCAATCTCCTGCAGTGCACGCGGGTCCGCCGCTTCGTGTTCGGCCACACCGTCTCCGCAAACGGGAAGACGTACCGATATCCGGGGTTCGTGGAACTCGAAGGAGTACGGTACCTCGGGCAGTCCGTCTTGTTCGTGGCCCGCGACCGGCTCGAGGCCGTCCGTGGATTCCTCCGAGCGAACGGGGTCGAACACGTCGTATCCAACGCCACTCTGGGATCGATTTTACCCAACTGAGTAAAAAAGTTCCCGTTTCGCAGGCTGAGCAGCAGGCTCGCTTCGTGTTTTACTCTACTGAGTAAAAACGGTCTCGCTCGAGTGGACCTCGTCCGGTGAATCCTTTTCTATCCCTCCGTCTTCCCCGGCCCCATGGCCCGTTTCGCGAAGCGCGTCCTCTCCATCGAGTCCTCGCCCACGGTCCGCATCAGCGAGCTCGTCACGGAGATGAAAGCCCGCGGCGAGAAGGTCGTCTCCCTGGCGATCGGCGAGCCCGACTTCCCGACGCCGGCGCATATCGTCGAGGCGGCGAAGAAGGCCCTGGACGACGGCTACACGAAGTATACGCCGGCTCCGGGGATCAAGGAATTGCGGGAGGCGATCGCGGAGAAGTCCCAGAAGGAGAACAAGATCCCCGCGAAGCCGGAGAACGTGATCGTCGCGCCGACGAAGCATACGCTCTTCCTCACATGCATGGCCCTGTTGGACCGAGGCGACGAGGCGCTCATCCCGGATCCGGGCTGGGTCTCGTACGGCCCGATGGTCACGCTCGCGGGAGCGAAGCCCGTGCCCGTGCGCGCCGCGGACGAGGACGGCTTCGTCCCCTCCGCGGAAACGGTCGCGGCGGCCATCACGCCGCGCACGCGCCTCCTGATGCTCAATTCCCCGTCGAACCCGGGCGGCTCGGTGTACTCGCGCGACGCGATGCGGGCCCTCGCCGATCTCGCGGCGGACCGCGACCTGATCGTCGTGAGCGACGAGATCTACGAGAAGATCCTCTACGACGGTGAGCACGTCTCGCCCGCGTCCCTGGACGGCATGTTCGACCGGACCGTCACCGTGCACGGATTCTCGAAGACGTACGCGATGACGGGATGGCGGCTCGGATGGCTCGTCGCACCGACGCCGCTATTCAAGGAGATCGTGAAGGTCCAGGAGCACACGATCACATGCGCGACCGCGTTCGCGCAGAAGGCCGGCGTCGCGGCCCTCCGAGGGCCGACCGCCCCGCTCGACGCGATGGTGGCGGAGTTCCGCGCCCGGAGGGACCTCGTCATGAAGGAGGTCGCGAAGATCGACCGACTCTCGACGGATCGGCCGAGCGGCGCCTTCTACGTCTTCCCGAAGGTCGACGTCCGCGGCGACAGCGCGACCCTGTGTGAGCGGATCCTGAAGGAGGCCTCCGTCGCCGTGACGCCGGGCAGCGCGTTCGGCGTGGCGGGCGAAGGTCACATCCGAATCTCGTACGCGGCGTCGCGCGAGACGATCACCGAGGGCGTGCGGCGGATCGGCGAGGTCCTCGCGAAACTCGGATGAACCGTATCCTGCTCCATCGAGTAGGAATCGCGGGCGGCCTAGCCTTTTGCCCCGCGTTCCTTCAGGAGTTCCGCGATCGCCTGGTGGCCCTTCTCGCGGGCGTCGTCGAGCGGCGTGTTGCCGCCGTCCCGCGTCGCGTTCGGATCCGCGCCGCGATCGAGCAGCATGCGCACGATGTCGAGGTTCCCGTGCGCCGCGGCCTTGTGCAGCGTCGTGTAGTTCGCTTCGCTCCGGACGTTCGGGTTGGCGCT
>VBMM01000138.1 GCA_005878415.1 Methanobacteriota archaeon | reverse complement strand
TACTCCTGGACGAAGCCGAGGATCGCGTTCATGACGACGATCACGATGATGAGCAGAGCGTCGTAGAGGTCGGCCGTCTCGTTCTGGGACAGGCCGAGGGCCGCGGAAATCAACGCGGCGGCGATCAGGACGATCACGAGGACGTCGACGAACTGACTCAGCAGGATGCGGAACGGGCTGATCCTCGCGGTCTGGACGAGTTCATTCGGACCGACCCGCGCGAGCCGATCGCGGGCCTCACGGCTGGACAGGCCGAGGGGAGATGCATCCAACCGCTGGAGGACGGCTTCCGCCCCGAGGGCGTGCCAGTCGCCCGCCATCGCGTGCCGAACATTCGCACTCGTAATAAACCTCTTCTCGGACAACCCTGAGACCCAACGAATTCGCCGGTGTGTCGCCTTGACAGTAGCTATTTGTAGGCGGCGCCGCGATGCGCCGCGTCGGGATGGGAACTTCGGTTCTCCGACGATGGACGTCAGCGCGGGCGCTCGCGCCACCCCCGCGTGAGGAGGGATGAAGTCTGCTCGAGACCGCGTCGATCATGTTCGACGTCGGGGTCATCGCCACCGTCGGTTTCCTCGGAGCCGCGTTCGCCACGCGAGCCCGCCTACCCGTGGTCATCGGCTACATCATCGCGGGGATCCTCATCGGGCCCAACATCCACATCCGTCTCTTCGGATGGTCGTACGACGGCGTCTTGCAGGATAGCGCCTTCCTGCAGAACATCTCCCAGCTCGGGCTCGTCCTCCTCCTGTTCTTCGTCGGCCTCGAGTTCAGCATCACGAAACTCATGAAGACGAAGGAGGCCGCGGCGATCCTCGCGGTCACGAACCTCGCCGTGAACATGTTCGCGGGATTCGTGATCGGGGCCTGGCTGGGATGGCCCCTGATCGACACGATCTTCATGGCCGGGGTCATCAGCATGTCGAGCTCCGCGATCACGGCGAAGTCGCTGATCGACCTCAAGAGGCTCGGCAACAAGGAATCGGAGTTTCTCCTGGGGATGGTCATCCTCGAATCGTTCCTGTCCATGTTCCTCCTGACGATCGTCAACGGGATGATTGTGCCGTCGGAGACGCCGGTGAACGTGCCCGCGCTCTTCGCGGGGGTGGGCATCTTCATCGGGTTCTTCGCCCTGCTCGCGGCGGTCGTCGTGCCGCGGACGGCGGCGGTGTTCGAGCACATCCGGAGCGAGGAGCTGTTCGTCCTCTTCGCGCTCGGCACCGTGTTCCTCGCCGGCGCCTTGGCGGAGGCGTTCCGGATCCCCGCCATCGTGGGCGCGTTCTTCATGGGCATGGTCTTCGCCGACACGCGGATCGCGGGGCGGATGAAGGTGAAGATGGAGTCGATCCGCGACGCGTTTGTCGCCATCTTCTTCCTGAGTTTTGGCATGCTGATCGACCCCGCGTCGCTCGCGTCGGTCCTTCCGATGCTGGTCATCGCGGTCCCACTGATCCTGCTGAACGATCTCTTCCTCACGGCGTCGCTCGCTTACTTCATCGGATTTTCCGGACGGGCCTCGACCGCGATCGGGACCAGCCTCGTGGCCCGAAACGAGGAGGCGATCCTCTACGCGACGGTCGGCGCACGTGCGATTCGAGCGAACGACCAGCTGCCGAACGACTATGCCGGGCGGTATCTGACGCCCTTCACCGGGATCCTCTGTATCGTGATGAGCTCCCTCGCTCCCATCCTCATGGTCCGGTCCGACCGAATTGCCGACTTCTTCACGCGGCGCCTGCCGAAGTCGATCACGTTCGGCGCGGAACTGGTCAAGAGGACGCTGAAGACCGTGATCATGCCCAACTTCCTTCCGATCTACCGGCGGAAGAGGCTGTTCCAGGCGTCGATCATCTTGTACGCCGCATGGATCATCGACCTGACCGTGACGACCGGGGCGGCGCACCTCGCGATGTCGATCTTCACGCCGGTCCTCGTGTTCGCCGTCTGGGCGTCGACGCGGCATGCGTTCCGCGATCCCGTGCGGCACACGAACTACGGCGTGGATACCGGGCCGTTCAGCCGGTCCGCGATCGAGGCGTTCGTCCTCCGGATCGTGGTCGGTGCGCTCGCAGTCGTCGGACTCGTCGCGATCCTCTGGCAGTACTACTGGCCGTCGACCCTCGTCATCCTCTATGCCTATTTCCTCGTCGTCATCTTCAGCATGAAGGTGGTGTACCGGCGTCTCGGCCTCGGAGTCGGCCGACGGCCCACCCCGGTCCGACTCGTGCGGCACATGCCGCCGGCGCGGAGCTGGCGGGCCGCGAGCGGCCGCCGTTGACTCAGACAATCGGATAGGTGAGATCGCGGATCCACGTTTCGTCTCCGAGGACCGTCTCCGGTCCGTGGCCGGGGTAGACGTGCGTCTCCGGCGGCAGTTCCTTGAGCCTCCGTAGGCTGAAAATCATCTTCGCGGGGCTCCCGCCGAAGACGTCCGTGCGGCCACAGGATCCCGCATAGAGCGTGTCTCCCGTGAACAGGGCCCCGGCCGATTCGACGTAGAAACAGGCGCTACCTTCCGTGTGGCCCGGCGTGTGCAGGGTGCGGATCACCATGTCGCCCAGCTTGAGCTCGGATCCTTCCTTCAGTGGGACATCGGCCTTGACCGGGGGCGGCGGAGCCGGGAGGAACCAGCGGGTGTCTCGCGCGTTCTTCTCGAGTCGGGGTGCGTCGAGCTCGAAAACCGCAATCCTCGCACCCGTGGCGGTTCGAATCGACGCGTCGTCTGCCGTCGAGTCCACGTGGCCGTGGGTGTTCAAGACCAAGACAATCTTGGCGCCGAGTTCATCGGCTTTCGCCAGAAGCTGTTGGCCCCCTAAGGCGGGGTCCACGACGGCGGCCTGCTGGCTCGTCTCGTCGACGACGAGGTACGCGTTGTTGTCGAGCGGCGAGGCGACGACCTTCTCGACGAGCATCGCACCGCGGGCAACCCGGGGAGCTTTCATAAACTTGCCGCCAATCACCGCGAGCGGTCACTCGGTCCTCGGCGCTCCGGGTTGAATCTGTGGCGGAGCGCAACCTTAAGTCGGCTCCACACATCGAGGGTTTGCATGACGGTCGGTGGCCTCAATTTCAGCTGTCCCCGGTGCAACAACCCCCTCTTCTTCACGTTC
>VBMM01000034.1 GCA_005878415.1 Methanobacteriota archaeon | reverse complement strand
CTCCGCCACGTCGCCGTACCCGTCGACGATGAGGAGCTTCGTCCCGCCGGCGAAGGGGCGGCCGAGGGCCCGTGCGACGTCCCCCGGATCGTCGGGCGCTTCCACCGGCATCCCCGTGGCCGACGTGAGGGACTCCGCGAAATCCTCCAGCCCCGCGCCGTCCTCGATGACGACCCACAGGGATTTCGGCACCGCCTCGGCGAACGCCCAACCGAGCGCCGTCTTCCCCATCCCCCGGGAGCCGTAGACGACGGCGACGGGCGCGCTCCCGATGAGCCAGCGGCGGAGGGCCGCGAGGTCCTCGTCCCGGCCGAGGAGCGAGGGTCGCTCCAGCTCCGTCACGCTCGGGGTCAGGCGGCCCCGCGCGTCGATGGTGCCGAGCGCGGCGAGCGGCGTCAGGCCGAACGCCTTCCTCGCGTCGCCGAGCGTCGTCGCACGGCCGTCGACCTCGACGCGCGTGCCGTCGACATCCGTCAGGAGTTGCCGCGCGCGGCGCACGCCCGCTTCCGTGAGCGCGTATACCCGGATCTTGCGCGTCTGCCCGCGGAGTCGCGTATCTCGCGAGTCGATCAGCCCTTCGTCGTGCAGGGAACGGAGCGTCCGCGGCACGTGGCTCCGCAGGACGCGGGCGCCCTCCGCGATGCCCGCCTGGGTCGCGTGCCGTCCGGGCTCGGGGACGTTCCAGAATCCGTGGAGGTGGAGGAGGACGCGCTCGGCCGCGGTGAGCTCCACGGCGTTCCGATGCGGTCCCGTTTACTTAAGTGTGCGGCCCCTGAGAATCACGCTTTCGATGGATGGTAACTACCGCGAACAATTTATATAGCGTCGTCCCGGCTGTGCAACGTATTCTCCCTGCCCACCGGGAGGCCACGCCTTGAAAACCGTCGTTCGCGAAGACGAGTCCGGGATCTCCGAAGTGATCGGGACGATCCTGATCCTCGCGATGACGGTCGTGCTGTTCTCGACGATCATCATTTGGGTCTCGAGCATCCCGACGCCGGTCGCGCAGACCCGGCTCGACGTGCAGTCGCAGATGGTGCCGATCTACGTCGGGTCGACGGAGGTCGGCGTGAACATCACCCTGGCCCACCAGGGCGGCGAGGCGCTGCAGCCGATCCCGACCATCTTCTATGTCACGTCGCAGCGAGCGTCGAATCCCGCGAAGACGGACATCGTCCGATTGCACCTCTACAACAAGCTGCTCGGGAGCCCGAACGGCCTCGTCGACGGGAAAGACAGCGTGTGGAACGTCGGCGAGCGGTGGGCGTACAAGAACACGTCGCTCCGATCGACGGACGTCGTCACGATCACGATCGTCGACACCGTGAAGAGCGTCATCCTCTGGTCGTCCCAGGTCAACGCGCCCGTCGGGACGCGCCCGCCGGTCTTCGTGGACAAGTGGGCGGACGGCCTCTACTCGACGGACGCGATCGACCCGGTCCAATCGGGCCTTGGCGTCTACCTCTTCGCGAAGGTCGCGGATCCGGACAACGATCTGAACGCCAAGTCGGTGTACGCGACGATCACGGCCTGGTACGGCACGCCCGACCCGTGTTCGAAGCCTCAGGCGATGCGGGACGACGGCCTCTTCCCGGACAAGGTCTCGGGCGACGGCATCTTCACCCTCGGCGGCATCTCGTGCATGAAACCTCCGTATCCGAACCTCGACTGGGCCGGTTCGATCGTCCTGTTCAACGCGACGGACAAGGCGGGACACGCGACGCAGTCCCGCATCGTCCTCGACGTCATCCCGGGCCCACCCGGGAGCGGGGGAGGCGGCGGGACCAACGGCACGGGCCGTCCCGCGAACCTCCGCTGGAACGGCCGGCAAGGCTACAACATCTTCAACGCCTCGGAATGGGACCGGTTCAAGTACACCGCCAAGGAGACCCGGACGCTCCGCGGATCCGAGGAGGTCATCGTCGTCGTCGGCAGCCTGGACCTCGAGAACACGTTCGACACGGACCGGTTCACGCTGTACGACCCGTTCAGCGGCTACCCCTCGCAGCCCGTCGTCTACGGCACGAACAAGGGCGTGACCTCCGCGACCACGCCCTCGTCGACGCAGGCGTTCACGTTCCTCGAGTTCGTCAACGGATACTACATCTACACATTCCGGTTCAAACTGAACGCGCCCACCGACCCGGTCGTCGGCACGAACTACTACAAGGTCCCCATCCACCCGCCCAAGTACTTCTTCGCGAAGTACACGCTCGACATCCTCCTGTTCTCGGCGAGCGCGGTCCGCTTCAACACGACGGACTCGGTTCAGATCACGGACGAGGACGGTTACATGCGGGACTTCCCGCAGGTCCAGACCTTCAAGGACGCCGGGTTCACGAAAGCGACGGCCCGCTTCAATTCCACGGACGTGGCGTACGTTCAGGTGAAGGTGTTCACGACGGACGCGACCGTCACGAACGTGGTCTTCGGGAACGTCATCATCAAGGACTACGCGGGCGGCACCCAGCTGATGCGCGCGCCCGTGAACGGCCACGACACGAACATCCCGATCTGCCCGGTGAGCCCGCCGTGCTCCGGGACGGCGGTCACGATCAACGGCGTGCAGCGGGTGTACCGCTTCGCGATCAACTTCACCCGCGCGAGCCAGGACCCGTGGGTCGAAGGGACGCAGAACTACGCCCTGACGATCTCGAGCGTCCGGGACTCGGACGAATCGTACGCGAACGTCGCGACCCAGCTCGTCGTCGTCGCACCCTTATACAAGCTCGACGTCGTCGCGGGCACCGATTCGGCGACGAACAACGCGTGGGGGACGAAGGACTACTCGTATTACTACCAGAACCTGAACGGCTTGGACCGGTGGCGGACCGACCGGATCGAGTACTGCGGCCTCTCGGGCACCTGCAAGACGTCGTATCACACGATTTCGATCGTCTACATCGACTTCGACCGCGACGGGGACCTGGACACCGTCAGCAGCATCTTCGTCGACAACAGCAACGGCCAGATCGTGCTGCACCGGCGGGACCTGGATTCCCAGGGTAACGTCGTCTTCACGCGGTTCGTCATGGAGAACCTCGCGGGCATCTACTGCAACGCGCTGGCCGTCGGCGACGTCACGGGAGACGGAGCCCCGGAGGTCATCTGCGGCGCCTCGAACGGCGCGGTGTGGTACTACAAGAACGACGGCAGCTGGCAAGGTGGGGCCGCGACGAAGATCGCGGTGGACAACTCCCGCACGCAATCGATCTCCGCGGTCGCGATCGGTGACTTCAACGGCGATGGAGGCAACGACATCGCGGTCGCCGGGGCCGGCGGCCGGCTCACGTGGTACCCGAACCTCGACAAGCTCGGGAAGTTCCAGAACGCCGGGATCACGGACGACTGGTTCGCGGAGGGCGAGGTGACGAAGAAAGGGAACGTCACCTCGGGCAGCTACCTGAACACGTTCGTCTCGGACGACAGCTACGAACAGGTCCGCGAGTACACGTTCACGGAGCCGGTCCAGTCGGGCGCCACAACGAACGGGGCGTTCGCTTCCGACCTGGGCGGATGGACGTACGCGGACTGGCAGGACCCGGGCACGTCCGCGAGCGGCGCGTGGGCCGCGAGCGGCGGGAACCCCGGGGGATACGCGTCCATCTCGACGAACTGGGTGAACAGCCAGGTCGTCTCCGGATACTTCTACCAGGCCTTCACGGCGAGCGGTTCGCCTCCCTTCACCGCCCAGCTGAACCTCGACTGGAAAGTCGTCGCCTACGGAGCGACGGGCGGCGGCAACGTCGTCTTGTACGCGTTCGTCGACACGACGAGCGGCGCCCCGACGCTCGGGCAGCAGGTGTGGTCGTCCACGGCCCAGACCGGCACGACGAACTGGGCGACGGTCAGCGCGATCGACGTGAGCGCGAAAGTCCCCGCGCCCGGGACGTACTTCCTCAAGATCGCGATGCGCACGCAGAACGCGGGCAGCGGCTCCACGACGACGGGCGGCTTCGACAACGTCGGGCTGACGTGGTCGTCCACGGGTGGCCTGGCGAGCGAGCTCGAGCAGTATTGGCGCATCACGCAAGTCCCGAACCGGCCCGGGACCACGTTCACGCTCAACTTCGAGGGACGCCACAGCACGAACACGGAGGGCGACAACTTCGCGGTCGCGTTCGCGAGCGACATCGTGGGCAGCGATCCGATCACCGGTACGTACACGACGGTGTTCTGGGTCAACGCGACCTCGGACCAAGCGTACTCGTTCATCCTGCCGTCGTCCGTCGCCGGCAAGCAGGTGTGGATCCGCGTCCTGGACATGGACCACACGGTCGGGAACACGAACCTCGACACGCTCTACGCCGATCAGATGTACATCCGCGCCTCCACGCCCTCCGGGACCACGGGCGTCAGCCTATCGAATCCCGGCGACACGAGCACCGTGAATGCGATCGATGCGGACGACCGGAACGGCGATGGGTTCGGCGATATCCTGATCGGCACGGCGAACAACAACGTGTTCAAGTACCTCGGCGGATCCGGCGGGCTTCAGACGCCATCGGGAGCATTCTACACCGCGCCCTCGCCGATCGTCGGCGTGAAGATGGGGAATTTCTCGACGACGCAGGCCGGCCTCGAGGTCGCGATCGCCTTCGGCACGACGATCCGGATCCTCACCGGGTTCGGGACGACGGGTAGCGTGATCATCAGCGCGCTCCCCGGATACACGCCCGCGAATGCGATTACCACGCTGGGCGCAGGGGACGTGAACGGCGACGGACCCGACGACATCGTCGTGGGCACGTCGACCGATGTCTGGTACTGGTCGAACACGAACAACGCCGTCGCGTGGACCGCCGCGATCAACGTCGCGTCGATCGGCGTGAACGTCTACTCGATCGATCTCGGCGACGCGAGCAAGTCGCAGTACGTCGGCCGCTAGCCGCGTAGCGTCGCGAGCACCCCGTTGACCCGCTCCACCTCGATCACGGCCAGGACGGAGGGCGCGGATCCGGCGATCTCATGGAGCCGCGAGGCGATGAACGCCTCTCGCCGCGCCTGGAGGCGCGCGAAGCCCGGAGAGCCGTTCACCTCCGCATCCCACTCGAGCACGAAGTCGCGCGGGTTGGTCGCCTGGAACTGTTTCTTCAGGAGCTTGCGCTCGAGCCGGCCCTGGAAGACGACCTCGAGCGCTGAGACGCAGTCGACGTAGTTCTCGGTGTACGTGACGTCGTCCATGTCGAGCGCCTCCACGCGGATTTTGCGGGCGTCCGCCGTCCGGATCGCCTCGGAAAAGCAGGGGGGCGGCTTGATGGGCGGTTCCCACGCCGACAGCCCGGCGACGTAGATCTCCTCCTCGAAGTTCTCCGGCCCGAGCGGTCCGCCATCGTAGGTGCGGAGCGTCTGGAGTTCCTCGGCCCCGATGCTTAGCCCGACGGCGGATGGCCGCATCGACTCGATCGCATCGTGCACGGCGGCGGCTTCCGAACTCAGGCCGCGGACGGCGGGCAGGATGCGGACGGACGTCGCCCCGAGGCGGACGTCCTCCATCAGCCTTTCCTCTCGGAGATCATGTCCTCGACGTCGTCGGAGTCGCGCATCCGGCGGAGCTCCTCGCGGGCGATCAGGGGCACGCCGCGGATGCTCATGCGGACGGACCGGCGCACGACGAACATCACGGAGTCCTTCTCGACCACGCGGCTGATGTTCGACACGACCTCCGCCTTCCGGTCGAGTTCGCGATCCGCGTCCGCGACGCCCGTCAGCAGGGTCGTCTCCTCGCGGCTCGACAGCGCATCGAACGGGCTCTTGACCGTCGGCAGGACCGCGAAGCCGAGTCGTTCGAGCCGCTGGAACAGCTCCCGCTCGAAGCCCTCGAGGTGGGGCGACGGGGTGCCCGCCGTCGGCTCGTCGAGGAACCGGAACGGGTCGACCGGGAGCACGAGCGGCTCGTTGAGGAATTCCTCCAGGCGCAACGCGACGTCCATCGTCGCGGACATCCCCTCGAGGTACATCTGGATCGTGCGGCGCGAGACGCCCGCGATGTCCGCGAGCGTCCCGAGGGAGACCTGGCGGTCCTCCCGCAGCCGTCGGAGCGCGCTCGAGTCGAGTCGCACGTAGAGGCCGCCCGGCGCGGAATAGAGGAACGGCGGCACGCCCTCCTCCAGGAACTCCAGGAGCGTGGGCCGCGAGAGGATCGGGACGCCGAAGCGGTTGTAGATGACGCCGTCCTCCAGCGCACCGGTCCCCGTCCGCTCTCCGACGACGAGCGGCGACCCCTCGAGCGTGCGGGCGATCACCTTCAGCTCGTGCGCCGTTTCCCGGGCGAGCGCGTCGACGTTCTGGAGCACCTTCACGATCAGGAGGGTGTCGTCACGACGGGCCACCAGGTCGAACGAGAGCCCGCGCTCGCCGTGCGGGCGGGAGAGGAAGAAGCCCGTCTTCGCGAGCGCCTCTCGCGTTTCCTCCAGGAGCCGATCCCGTTTCATCGCCCCTTTCATCGTGTATGCTTCTATATAAACGCCGCGGAACGGCGCTCCCGACGCGCCTCGGGTCGCCACCCGCTCCGAACCCTTTATCGCGCGCCGGCCGTTCGCCGGTCTCGGATGGCGGGGGAACTGATCGCGGACCGAGTCGTAGTCGAGGATCCGGCCGAAGGCAGCACGCTCCACAATCGTGGGTTCTTCGGACGTCCGCGACCCGGCGGAGGCCTTGAGCTCGATCTCCTCGAGGCGATCTACCTCGTCGAGGCGGACCGTCTCGCCGTCCGCAGGAAAGGCCGCGCGGTGAGCGCCCGGGAACTGTTCCGCGCCGCGAGTACGGCGATCGAATCGTTCGAGATCCGGTACCTCGTCTACCGCGACCTGCGGCAGCGAGGGTACGTGGTCGAGGCGCGCGGCGGGGCGGTCGACTTCCAGGTGTATCCGCGCGGCGGCGCTCCCCGCAAGACGCCGAGCCGCTTCTGGGTGCGAGCCCTGAGCGAACGGGCGGTGTTCGATCTCGCGGAGCTCCTCGAACGCGCGGAGGAGGCGGCGGGCGTCCGGAAGACGCTCCTGCTCGGCCTCGTCGACGAGGAGAGCGACCTGACGTACTACAGCGTGCGGGAGGCGCATCCGCGGGGGCACCGGCCGAGCGAGCGGCCGAAGGGACGGATCGTCGTGCATTTCCTCGGAGACCGCGCGGTCGTCATCGACGAGCACGAGGCGCAGGCGCTGCACGCCGCGGGGTTCTTCGGGAAGATGATCGGACGGCGACTGCAGCTCAGTCTGCTTGAGACCGCGTACCTAGCGAAGGAAGGTTTCGTCGAGGTGAGGAACGGCGAGACGGATCGGCCGATCCGCCTCGCGCGCCTCATCAAGGAGGCGGAGGCGGTGCAGCCGGATTTCGAGTTGCGCCTCCGGGCCTACGAGGACCTCATCGCTCGCGGGGTGATTTCGAAGACGGGCTTCAAGTACGGATCCCACTTCCGCGCGTACGAGGGCGACCCGGAGACGCACCACGCGAAGTACCTCGTCCACGTCGTCCCGAGGGGGCACCGGGGCGCCTGGCCGGAGATCAGCCGCGCCGTTCGGCTCGCCCATGGCGTGAAGAAGCAGATCCTCTTCGGCGAGGTCGGCGAGGACGTGCGGTACGTGAAGCTCGAGCGCGTCCGGCCGTGAGGAGGGCCCCAGGGTGAGAGCGATCATACCTCTAAGTAGAGGTACAGTCCGGCGAGACGGCGCGCCGTCGAGATGGGTTCCTCCGACTCAGGCGGGCGTCGACCCGGGGCGGGCCTCGACCCAGTGCGGGAGGCCCGCGAGGTTCCGGAGCGTCGCCCGGACGAACGTCGGCATGGCCTCGGGACGATGTGCGCCGTTCCGGTCGAGGAGGAGGGCCACGATCCCTACCGACGCCGCCGGCTCCAGATAATCGAGGCGGTCGTCTACGAGGGTCGGAGGCGTCGGAGCGTCGCCGAGGTTCCTCCGGACGGCCCGCCAGTACGAGGGGGTGGCCTTGCCCGTCACGAGCCGCTCCCCCGTGAATATGCCATCGAAGGCCCCGAGGAGGTTTGATCCTGCCAAGGAGCCCCGCGCGTTGGATTCCGTCGCATTCGTGGCGACGAACACCCGATGACCCATCCGTTTCAGGCGGGCCACCGCGGGACGGGCGTCGGGGAAGGCGGCGTCGATCCCGGACATCGCCTCTCGCTCGAGGGAGCGGGCGGCGGCGAGCGGATCCTGAGGCGGCTCGACGCCCGCTCCCCGGAACACGCGTATGAGATGCTCCGCGTCCGCCGAATCGACGACCTCGAGCCACGTCCTGCGCTCCCACGTCGCCGGGAGATTCAAGTGCGCCGCATACCATCCACTCGCAAGGTCGTGGGCTCGAGCCCATGTTTCCGGGCTGCCGCCGTGCCGCGCGGCCAGGAGGATCGCGATGCGGGCGCGGTACGCCGGCATCATGCGGTCGGAGTCGAGGAGGACGCCCCAGAGATCCAAGAGCACGTCCACGGATCGGCCCCAAGGAATCTCCGGGTTAAGCCTTGGTGGCCGCGAGGTTGCGCGCGGATGGACCGGGTTGCGCTGCGGCGTGGAGAGCGACGGGACGATCCCGCGAGCCGAAGGAGTCCCGCCGGTCCTCACTGGATTGGCGGCGGGGACATCGGGGACGCCATCGACGGAGCCGCCTTCCGGGCCTCGCGATAGGCGAGGGCGGCGCCGATGATGAGGACGAGCGAGAAGACGAGGCTCACGTAGACCCCGTACTCGGTCGTCACTGAGACGCCGGAACCGCCGGCACTCTGCGCGATTGCGGCGAGTCCGACCACCGTGAGGAGCGCGAACAACAGCGCGAGGATCCCCCAGATCAGCGCCAGGATTGCCGTGACTTTCTTGGGGATCGCGACGCAGATGAGTCCCAAGACGCCGAAGACCAGCACGAGGACGCCGCCGAAGCCGACTCCATATCCCGTGAACACGAGCGGGCTCGTCAGCGTCCCTCCCGACACGGTCGCCCATGGCAAGACCGCGCCGATCAGCGTGAGAAGCCCACCCACAATGCCCAGTACCATGCCCAGACCGACTTTCATCGTCCCTCCCCCGACCCGAGGGTCGGCAGGCGATTGGGCGGGGGGATAATAATGCTCTCGCTGGCAGGAAATCGGGATATAGCGTCCCTCCGTTGTCGGCGCCGATGGCGCGGCTCGATCCGTCCACCTTCAGCATCGTCGCGTTCGACCCCAAGACGAAGGACCTCGGCGTCGCCGTCGAATCGAAGTTCGTAGCCGTCGGCGCGGTCGTACCCTTCGCGCGAGCGGGGGTCGGCGCGGTGGCGACGCAGTCGTACGCGAACACGGCGTACGGGCCGAAGGCGCTCGCGATGATGAAGCGCGGGCTCACGGCGAAGGACGTCCTCAAGAAGCTCGTCGCCGCGGACAAGGACGCGGCGCAACGGCAGGTCGGGCTCGTCGACGCGAGGGGCCGTGCCGCCTCCTACACCGGGAAGGGGTGCATCGCGTGGGCGGGCCATCTCGTCGGGTCGTCGTACGCGTGCCAGGGTAACCTGCTCGCGGGCGAAGAGGTCGTGAAGGCGATGTCCCGCACGTTCGAGGTCACGCAGGGCGATTTGCCGGTCCGTCTGCTTGCGGCGCTCAGCGCCGGGCAACGCGCGGGCGGCGACCGGCGCGGGCAACAGTCCGCGGCGCTGCTCGTCGTCCGGGAGGATGGCGGGTACGGCGGGTTCAACGACCGCTGGATCGACGTCCGGGTGGACGAGCATCCGCAGCCGATCGAAGAGCTGATCCGGGCCTTCAACGTGTACGACGTGACGTTGCTGAACCGCGAGGACCCGAAGGACGTCGTGCGCCTGACGTCGGACGTCGTCCGGGAAGTGCAGGCCGGGCTCACGAAGCTGGGGCTCTACCGTGGTCCCGTGTCCGGCCGCCTCGACGCGAAGACGAAGGACGCGTTCGAGGGATGGGTGGAGGTCAACAACTTCGAGAACAAGCTCCGGCGGGACGACACGATCTGGGGCTCGGTTCTCCGTGCGTTCCGCGCCGAAGTGCAGCACCGAAACGCATGAGAGTTGCGCCGCTTACGGCATCTATCGGGAGGTTGCCGCCGTGAACACCCGCGCCCCTCCAATCCACGTTTCCCGGACGCGGCACCGGGCGATCGTCTCCGGACGTCGGAACGGGTCGCCATCGAGGATGACGAAGTCCGCGAGGGCGCCGGGGTGGAGGGAGCCCGCCCCATCCCGTCCGCGGGCCGCGTAGGCGCCGCCGACCGTGTACGCCCGGAATGCGTCTTCTGGGGAGATCCGCTGGTCCGCGAAGGGAGCGTTGACCGCCCAGTGGATGCCGTACAGCGGACCGTACGGCATTCCGTCGGACCCGAAGCACAGCGGAATCCGACGGCGGACGATCCGGCGGTAGGGATTATTCCGGACCACCCGTGCGCGTCCCAGGCGCTTCTCGTACAGATCGCCCGGAGCGCTCCATTGTCCCACGAAGTTCGGCTGGCACGAGGCGATCAGTCGGGCGGCCTCCGTGCGTCGCAAGACGTCCTCGTCGGGGAGTTCGTAGTGTTCGATCCGATGGCGCGCGTCGTCCCGCGGTTCCGCGTCTTGGATCGCCTCGAGGCTCTCGACGACGAGGCGGATCGCGGCGTCGCCGATCGCGTGTGTCGCCGTCTGGAGTCCGGCGCGATGCGCTCGCTCCAGGAGGTCGTGCAGGTCCGAGGGCGAGCGGACGAGCATTCCCTTCTCGCCGGGAAGGTCCGCATACGGATCGCCCAGCGCCGCGGTGTGCGCGCCGAGGGACCCATCGGAGAAGACCTTGATCGCACCGAGCCGCAACCAAGCGTCGCCGAATCCGGTCCGGAGGCCCGCGTCGATGAGCGGCGTCAGGAGTTCATGGCGAAGCATCGCGTACACGCGCAGGCCGAGCCGGCCCCGGAGATGCGCGCGTTGGTATGCCCGCCATTGCGCCACGCCCACGACGTCGTGGATCGACGTAATGCCGAGGCGATGAGCCATCCGCGCCATCGCTGGCAGCCCGCGCTCGATCGCCGATTCGTCGCCCTCGAACCGCGCATGGAACTCCGCGAACGCGTCCTCCTTCAAGACGCCGGTCGGTCGGCCGGACGCGTCGACCTCGAACCCCCGCGTGCCCGCGAGATCGGACGCGGCCTCGAGCGAGCGCGAATTGAGCGATCCCATATGGCAGTCGACCCGGCGCGCGACGACTCGGTGGTCCGTCGAGGCGCGGTCGAGGTCCTCGCGCGCGAGGAATCGCCCCTCGGGCCATTTCGACTCGTCCCAATCGATCCCGATGACCCAGCCACCGCGCGGCGTCGCGGCCGCGACCCGACGGAGGCGCTCGACGGCGTCCGCCAAGTCCCGAGTCCGATCGAGGCGCGTCCACCCGCGCTCCCCCGCCGACTCCGCCATGTGTGCATGCGCGTCGACGAAGCCCGGGACCACGGTGCGAGCGCCGAGATCGACGACTCGCGTGCGACGGCCGCACCAGCGTTCCGCCTGGGCGTCCGTGCCGACGGCGACCAAACAGTCCCCCCGGACGGCGAGGGCGCGCGCCCAGGTCCGCTCGGGCCGCGCCGTGAAGATCCTCCCGCCTACCAGGACGACGTCCGCGTCGCCCGGCATGTCACCGCACGTCCCGCAGGCCCTGGACCCGCGAGACCGCCTCCCGGAGCGTCTCGTCCTTCTTCGAGAACATGAACCGGACGAACCGCTGCCCGTCCTTGGGGTTCCCGTAGAACGAACTGCCCGGGACGACCGCGACTCGGAGCCGTTCGACGAGGTACATCGCGAACGCCCAGTCGTCGGGGAACGGGAACGCGGAGAAGTCCGCCATGACGTAGTACGCGCCGGCAGGAGGTCGGCAGTCGAGGCCCGCCGCCTGGAGGCCGCGGACGAAGGCGTCCCGCTTCTCCTGATACGCCCGCGCGAGCTCGCGGTAGTACGACTCCGGGAGGTTCAGCGCGGCGACCGTCGCGATCTGCAGCGGGTGCGGCGCGCCGACCGTCAAGAAGTCGTGCGTCCGGCGCATCGCACTCGCCAGCGTGCGAGGGGCGATCGCCCATCCGACCCGCCATCCCGTCGCACTGTACGTCTTCGAGAGCCCGTTGATCGTGATCGTCCGCTCGGCCATGTCGCCGACGGTCGCGAGGGACACGTGCTTCGCGCCCTCGAACACGATGTGCTCGTAGATCTCGTCCGTCACCGCGACGACGTCGTGGTCCGCGCAGAGGTCCGCCACGACGCGCAGCTCGTCGCGGGTGAAGATCTTCCCCGTCGGGTTGTTCGGGGTGTTGAGGATCAGGACCTTCGTGCGGTCCGTGAAGGCGGCCTTCAGCTGCTCCTCGTCGATCCCCCAGTCGGGCCACGCCATCCGCACGTACCGCGGCCGCGCGCCGCTCACGATCGCGTCGGGGCCGTAGTTC
>VBMM01000171.1 GCA_005878415.1 Methanobacteriota archaeon | reverse complement strand
CTCCGGAGCTGGCCCTGGCGATCATGGCCGATGTCCTCGCGACGAAATACGGTCGGGACGTTCCTCACAAGCCGGACGCAGACGAGTCGTCCTCGTAGGCCCGGCTCGTTCTCTCCCTGAAATCACCCGTCGGCGGAAGCTTTAAACAAACGCGTGCGGATTCGTGGCACGGCGGGGACGGCGATGCAACCTCATTCTTTCGATTACGTGAGACCTCAGACCCTGGCGAAGGCAATCCAAATTCTCAGCGAGAACGGGAATCGGGCGAAGGTCCTTGCGGGCGGTCAGAGCCTCATCCCGGTCCTCAAACTGCGCCTCGCCAACCCGCGTGTGCTCGTAGACATCAACGATCTGCCGGGCCTCGCGTTCATCGAGGAACGCGGCGATCGGTTGCGCATCGGGGCGTTGAGCCGACATCGTGATTTCGAACAGTCGAAACTCATCCGGGGAAAATATCCGATCTTCTCGGACGTCGCCAGCGTCCTCGGTGATCCGCAGGTCCGCAACCTCGGGACGATTGGGGGAGCGCTCGCACACGCGGATCCCGCGTCGGACTGGGGGACGGCGCTCTTGGCACTCGAAGCCGAGCTCATCGCCCGAGGACCGAACGGCGCTCGGACGATTCCCATCGACCGGTTCTTCAAGGATCCCTTCACGACCGCGCTGCGATCCTCGGAGCTCCTCACCGAAATCCGCGTCCCGAAATCGGAACCGGGAGACGGCGGAGCCTACCTGAAGCTGAAACGGAAGACAGGAGACTTTGCGACGATCGGGGTTGCGGTCCAGCTCGGTCTGGATGCGAAACGGAATGTGGCGGGAGTCCGGATCGGTCTGGGGGCGGTCGGGCCAACACCGATTCGCGCCACGGGAGCAGAGAAGGCGCTCCTCGGGAGGAAGGCCGGGCCCACACCGTTCGCGGACGCGGCGAAGCTCGCATCCGAAGAGGGGCATCCCTCGTCAGATCTCCGGGGGAGCGAGGAGTACAAGCGGGCGATGATTGAGGTTTTCACTCGACGCGCACTGGAAACGGCGACGGCGCGAGCGGGGAGGTGATCCGGATGGCCACGAAGAGAAAAAAGGTAAGTCCGAAGCGCAAGCGAATTCGTACCGAGAACGGCACTCACACAATTACGGTCGCCGTGAACGGCCGAACGTTCACGCGTGCGGTCGAGCCGCGCGTATTGCTCGTGGATTTCATTCGGGACGAGCTCCGGCTGACGGGGACCCACATCGGCTGTGATACGAGCCATTGCGGCGCATGTACCGTCCTCGTGGACGGCCACTCCGTCAAATCGTGCACGATGCTCGCGGTCCAAGCCGACGGCCGGAAGATCACGACAATCGAAGGCCTCTCCGAGCACGGTCGGCTCCATCCGATTCAGGAAGCATTCAAGGCACACCACGGCCTCCAGTGTGGGTTCTGCACTGCCGGGGTCGTGCTCGCGGCGCTCGAGCTCCTACAAGTAGAAAACGCACCGTCGGAAGACCGAATTCGGACCGCGATTTCGGGAAACATCTGCCGATGCACCGGGTATTCGAGCATTGTCGACTCCGTCGCGGCCGCGGGTGAGATGATGCGGCCTGGGAAGGGGTGAGACGATGGCCCAAACGACAAAGGGGTTCGGCGAATCCGTCCTCCGGAAGGAAGACGATCGATTCCTCACCGGCCGAGGGAGCTTCGTGGCGGACATGCTCCCGCCCGGGACCGTCTTCGCGAAGTTCGTGCGAAGCCCCTATGCGCACGCGCGGATCCGTTCGATCAACACGGCGAAGGCACGACGCCTTCCTGGAGTCCTCGGCGTCCTCACCGCGGAGGACCTGAAGGACCAGGTCGGGGACATCATCACCGCGTGGACGATCCCGAACGCGAACCTGAAAACGCCCGCGTACCCGGCGCTGGCTCGGGATGTCGTTCGATACGCGGGAGAAGCGGTCGCAGTCGTCGTCGGCGAGAATCCCTTCATCGCGGAAGACGCTCGCGACCTCGTCGAGGTCGAGTACGATCCGCTGCCCGTGGTCACGAACGTCGAAACCGCGACGAAAAAGGGCGGGGCGCCGCTACATGGAGACGCGCCCGACAACGTCGCATTCAAGTGGATCTTGGCGGGCGGGGACGTGGACAAAGTCTTCCAGGAAGCCGATGTCGTCGTGAGCCAACGGTTCGTGAACCAGCGGCTGCAACCGACGGCGCTGGAGCCGCGGGCCGCGATCGCGCAATTCGAACCCGGCACACGGGAACTCACCCTCCACGTCACCTCGCAGAATCCGTTCGTCCACCGCCTCGTCCTCTCGATCGTGCTGAAGCACCCGGAGCATCTGATCCACGTGATTGCTCCGGACGTCGGCGGGGGGTTCGGAAGCAAGATTCCCGTGTACCCGTGGGAAGCGATCGTGTGCCACCTCGCGATGCGCCTCGGGCGGCCCGTGAAATGGGTCGAAGATCGAATGGAGAACTACGTCGCGACGATCCACGGGCGAGACCACGTGCAGTACGTTGACCTCGCGGCAAAGAAGGACGGGACGATCCTCGGGATCAAGGCGCGGGTCCTCGCGAATCTCGGGGCGTACCTGTCGACCGCGGCCCCGGGCGTCCCGACGATCCTCTTTGGCTTCATGGTCGGCGGTTGCTACGCGATCCAGGCGGGACGCGTCGAGGTGACCGGGGTCTTCACGAACACGACGCCCGTCGACGCATATCGCGGTGCGGGTCGGCCGGAAGCCCTGTTCCTCCTCGAGCGAATCGTCGACATCCTCGCGCGGAAGCTGAAGAAAGATCCGGCCGAGATCCGGCGGAAGAACTTCATTCCCGCGGACAAGTTCCCCTATGCGACCGCGATGGGCCTCACGTACGATAGCGGGAATTATCCGGGGACGCTCGATAAGGCCCTCGACAAGGTCGGCTACGAGAACCTTCGGAAGGAGCAGTCGGAGGGTCGCCGGAAGGGCAAGCTGATGGGAATCGGCTTGTCTACGTACGTGGAGATCTGCGGGCTCGGTCCTTCGGCGGTCGTCACGTCGACCGGGTTCGCGGGTGGCCTTTGGGGTGCCTCGACCGTGCGGCTCCATCCGACGGGAAAGGCGACGGTCTACACGGGAGGCCACCCGCACGGTCAGGGCGAGGAAACGACGTTTGCCCAGATCGTCGGCGGGGAACTTGGACTCCCGGTCGCGGACGTGGAGGTCGTGCACGGAGACACGAAGCTCACGCCGTACGGCCAGGGCACGTACGGGAGCCGGACGGGTCCTGTGGAGGGCGGGTCCGTCGCGCTGTCCGCCCGCAAGGTGAAGGACAAGGCGCGCAAGATTGCGGCCCATCTCCTCGAAGCTCGGGAGGAAGACCTCGAATTCACGGACGGGAAATTCATCGTGAAGGGCTCCCCGAAGGCGGCAAAGACGATCCAGGAGATCGCCTGGGCCGCCTACATGGCGGGCAACATGCCGAAGGGCGTCGAGCCCGTCCTCGATGCGACGACTTTCTACGATCCGACGAACTTCGTGTTCCCGTTCGGTTGCCATGTATGCATCGTCGACGTGGACCGAGAGACGGGCCAAGTGAAGATCCGGCGATATGTCGCCGTCGATGACGTGGGCAACCAGATCAATCCGATGATCGTCGAAGGACAAGTCCGCGGCGGAGTCCTGCAGGGCTTGGCCCAGGCGATGCTCGAGCAAGCCGTCTACGACGAAAACGGAAACCTCCTCACGAATAGCCTG
>VBMM01000170.1 GCA_005878415.1 Methanobacteriota archaeon | reverse complement strand
GCCGCGTGAGCGAGTTCCTCCATAATCGGGAGACGGCAGCGGCGCTCGGCACCCGGAGCAACGGCGCCTCCCGGGCGGTCAACTACAACGTTGAAGCAATCGTCCGGATGGCGAACACGTTCGTCGAGCCGAAGGACTACGCCGTCGACGAGATGCTCGAGGAGGTGAAACTCGGCGTGTACATGAAGAGCTTCATGGAATGGAACATCGACGACAAGCGCTACAACGCCAAGTATGCGGGCCGCGAGGCGTACCTCATCGAGAACGGGGAAGTCAAGCATCCCGTCCGCGGGACCGTCGTTGAGCTCACGACCCCTGCCTTCTGGTCGGCCGTCGACGCCGTGGGGAAGGACCTCGACTTCGAAGCGGGATTCTGCGGCAAGTCCGACCCCGGGCAGGCGCTCGACGCGAGCATGGGCGGCCCGACGATCCGCCTCCGCAACGTGTATCTGAGGTGATCCAATGGAAGATATCGCCTCCCCTTAGCCAGGAACGAGCCCGTGATCAGCAATCGCTTGCGCGAGTCGAGCGCGTCCGTCTTCTTCGTGTACAAGAAACGCGTCCTCGCGAGCGACATCAAGGACCTTTCACGGGCGGACGCAGCGGTCGAACGCCTCGTGAAGATCGCCAAAGGCTCCCAGGAGAATCCGGATTACGCCGGCGTCGCGGAGGGGCCGTTCAAATACGCCCGCACGCGACCGGACCCCAAGGTCGTCGCCCTCGACGAAGGCGGGAAGTACGTCGAGGCGGCGATCGGTGGTGCCCTGGACGAAGGCGCGAAGGAATGCGCCGGTTCTTTCTGGAAGTACGAGGACGAGCACTTTCTCTCGACCTCGAACGGCGCGGAATCCCACGACCACCGCGCGAGCCTCTACCTGTCGATCCGGGCCCTCCTCGCCCTCGAGTCGAGCGGCCACGGCGTCGCCGCCGCGACGAAGCTCTCCCAGTTCGATCCTGCGAAAGCGGGCCACAAAGCAGGTCGCATCGCGGCGCTCGCGCGCGATCCGAAACCGGGCAAGCCCGGGCGCTATCCCGTCATCTTCGACCCGTTGATCCTCGGCTCGCTCTCGGACCAGGTCGGCGGTCGCCTCAGCGCCTGGGCCGTCCTCGCGGGGCTGTCGCCGTACGGAAAGAAAGTGGGCAAGGCGGTCGCCGCATCGCAGTTCACGCTGTACGACGACGGATCCGCGGACTCGATTGCCCGGAAGCGATTCGACGCGGAGGGCGTGCCCCCGCGGCGGAACGTGCTCGTGAACAAGGGCATCCTGAAGACCTACCTCCACAACACGACGACCGCGAAGAAGTTCAAGACGAAGACGACGGGGAACGCGGGACTCGTCTATCCGGAGCCGCACGCGCTCTTCGTGAAACCGGGCGACTGGACGAAGGACGAGATCTTCTCCGAGGTCAAGGACGGCATCTGGCTCACGAACACTTGGTACACGCGCTACCAGTCGTACGTCACCGGCGACTTCTCGACGATCCCGAGGGATGGCATCTTCCACATCCGGAAGGGAGAGGTCGTCGAAACCTGGAAGGACGTCCGGTTGACGGACAACATCCTCCGGATGATGAAGAACATCGTGGCGCTGAGCAACAAGCCCGAGCAGATGATGTGGTGGGGCGAGGTGAGCATTCCGAACTTCGTGCCCTACGCCCTGATCAAGGATGTCGGGATCACGAAGTCGGCGGAGTGAGCGCCTCTAGCTCGCCGGTCCCTCGATGAGGACCGCGTTGATCACGCCGTCCTGGCCCGGACGCGACGTGACCCGAGCGAGGCCGATCTCCGTCTGAACCGTCGCGCCGCGCGTGATGATGTTCCGCGTGACGAAGTTCGGATTCGACGGGTTCGCCTTCACGGTGATGATCTTGACCTTCTTCGTCACGGCCGTGCGGCGGTCGAGGACGTTCGCATGCTCCGCCTTCAGGATGCGCACCTTCCGGTTCCCGCCCTTCGTTCGGTAGAGCTTGAGGCGCTGCGGTCCGATGAACGCGTACTGCTGCTCCCGGCCGATCTCTCGCTTGCGCTTCTTCCGCAGCGGTCGATACCGGCCGCCGGTCGGCTTCCGTTTCGAGCGTCCTTG
>VBMM01000169.1 GCA_005878415.1 Methanobacteriota archaeon | reverse complement strand
GCGCCTCCGTTCAGGAGAGGCAGGCCCGCTTGCGGGTTCCCCTTCAGGACGAACCGCATCAGGAACAGGAATCCGAGCAGGCTGCCGACGACCGCGGCGATCGCGATCCACACGTTCGACAGGATCCCGAGGAAGTGGCCACCGGACGGGGACGAGAACGTGAAGGCAGAGACGCTCAGGATCCCCGGGATGATGAGGTCGCCGAGCCCGACGAACATCGCCTCTCGTTCCTCCCCGGACGCGACCTGCTCCTTCAGGCTCTTCTGTTCCCGGAACGAGTAGCCGGCTTTCTTGGGAATCACCAGGA
>VBMM01000168.1 GCA_005878415.1 Methanobacteriota archaeon | reverse complement strand
AGATCCGTTCAGATCCGCCAGGAGAGCCGCCCCGTCGGATGTCAGGCCGTAAAGACGCCCACGGGCCCGGACTTCCGGCGTGAGACATTCCACCAAGCCGCGGCCGGAGAGCTCTCGCAACGCGCGGCTCACGTGGCCGATCCGCAGGTCCGTCTCGCCCGCAAGCTGCCGGGGGACCTTCGGTTTCGGAGCCAAGGAAGTCAAGACCCTCTCGCGATAGCCGCTCGAGACCACGAAGCTGAAGTCGGACCAGACGTGACCTCGGGACTCCATGGCGCCGTTCGGATGGGACGATTCGCATATGAACGTTCTTGCACTCACCGCCGCCACCCCCTCGCGTAGAAGCCCGCGCTGCGTATCGTCGACGCAAGAAGCATGCCGAGTAATCCTTAAGTATTACAAGTAATATCCGAGTCCCATGGAGGTCGTGAGCGTCAAGGTCGACCCCGCCACTAAGAAGCGGATGGCCAAGTTTCGGGACATCAACTGGTCGGAAGTCCTCCGCGAGGCAATCCGCCGGCGGCTCGAACTCGAAGAGCGTCTGAGGAGCCCCATCGACCGGAGACGGGCGAGCGAGGCCGCGCGGCGAATGGACGAGTTCCGGAGTCTCATCGGGCCGAGTGCCTACAACAGCACGAAGGAGATTCGCCGATGGCGCGACCTGCGACGGCGGTCGTAGACGCCTCCGTCGTCGCCAAGTGGTTCCTCCCGGAGGCGGATACCGAATCGGCGGTCCTCCTCCGAGCGCGCCATGTGAGCGGCGATCTACGGCTGGTCGCTCCGGATCTCCTGGTCTACGAAGTGGCGAACGCCCTCCGTTACCATCCGCAGGTGGGCTCGGACCGTCTCGCGGAACACATGGAAGATCTGTTCGCCTTCGATTTGGGGCTCGAACCGACCTCGGAGACATCGATCATGGCGGCCGTCCGGGCGGCGTTCCGGCTCGGACTTTCCGTCTACGATGCAATGTACATCTCGCTCGCCGAGCGTCTCGACGCGGCACTGTACACCGCGGACGAATCGATGCTGCGTGCTTCGGGCCCCAGGGGCCATCACGTGCGTTCCGTCCGCGAGAGGTGAGCGCAACGTTCCTCCTCGGCCACTTGGGAATCGGACTGGGCCTCGCGTGGCTGCTGTCGTGGCGGTCCCCGGCGCGCATCGACTACCGGCTTGTCCTCTTCGGCGCGATCCTTCCCGATCTCATCGACAAGCCCCTCGGATACGTGCTCGGCTTCCAGACGCGCTTATGGGCGCACACGTTCCTCTTCCTGTTCGCGATCCTCGCACTGAGCTTCGTCCCCTCGTTGCGGACGTGGCGCCTCGTGGGCTTCGGCGTCGCGACGCACCTGCTCCTCGACGAGATCTGGGATCTCCCGAAGGTGTTCTGGTATCCGGCGTACGGCTGGACGTTCCCCGCAGTCCCCTTCAGCACGGACGTCTGGTTCGAGGCTTTGCTCCACGATCCGTACGTCCAGTTCGGGGAGATCGCAGGGGCGATCCTGCTCATCGCGTTCGCCTGGGTCCACGGAATCCGCTCCTGGGGTGCATTCCGCGCGTTCCTGCGCCACGGGACCCTCCCGCCGCTCCCTTCCGGCACACTGCGGTAGGAGCGGATGGATTCGCACCGGTGGCCGACTCGGTTCCATTGGAACCGCCAGTCGTGTCCGGCGTGGACCCTTGCGGGCCTCCACAACCCTTGAGTAGTCCTCGGAGGATGCCGGGCGGGGGAGGTCGATGGGCGGCAATCCGAGCGAGTCCGACTCGAGGCTGGGAAGCATTTGCGGCATCCTCTTTGGAATCCTCGTGCTGGCGGCGTTCGCGGTCACGGTCAACTTCCCCGCGGACGCGGGCGCGGCCGCCTCGACCCTTGCCGGGTACGGCTCGCTCCGGACCGCCTTCCTTGCCGGAGACATCTTCCTCGGGCTCGCCGCGGTCTTCGCGATCCCGTATTTCGTGCAACTCCGGAACGCCTACGCGGATAAGGACCGCCTTCTCCTTCGTACCGCGGCCCGCTTCTCGATCATCGGAATCGTCGTCTCCGCCGCGGTGTTCATCGGTGAGACGCTCACCCTAGACGCGCTCTCCGGCGCCTACGCGACCGGAGGGGTTTCGAGGACGGCCTCCGTAGTCGTGGCGCAGGGGGCAATCGGCTTTGGAGCCGCGGTCATCTTCGGCTTCCTCGTGCTCATTGCCGGAGTCGGTCTGTATGCCTTTCACACGGTCAAAGGCCGGCCTTTTCCCCGGTGGCTCGGCTACGTGGGGATTGCCGCGGCGATCTTGTTCTGCATCGGAGCGTTGCCGGTGAGCGGCGCGTACGTCGGTCTGATCGGCGGGGTCATCCTCCTCCTCGTTTGGATTTTCGCGACTTCGGCTCTCCTGTGGCGCGCTTCGGGGCGAATGGCTCCCGGATAGCCGTCGAAGCGGCGTCGCCGAGCGGCTCGACCATCGGGAACGCGGCGACTCGTGGGCATGTCGACCTGAAACAAGGTTAACACGAAGCGCTAAGTCCAGCGCTCGCCGTCGATCCGCCGCGTGGAGCGTCGGCCGACGGGCCATGGTTTAAGAAGAACGGCCGACACGAGGGGGGCTACGTCCGAACCACGAGACAGAAGCGCCGAAGCGGCTTTGACGCATGGCGACGGACCGCGTGCGTCCACCGTCGACTCGGCCAGATCCCACGCTCGGATCATCCTCGCCATCATCCTGGCCGTCGGGCTGCTCGACGTGATCGACTTCTCCATCGTCTTCGTCGCGCTGCCCTCGATCCAGAGGGACTTGCGGATCCCCTTGGCGGAAAGCCAGTGGATCGTCGGGGCGTACGGCCTCACCTTGGCCGGATTCCTGATGCTCAGCGGCCGAGCCGGAGACGTCTACGGCCAGAAGCGGCTCTTCCTCGCAGGAATTAGCCTCTTCACGGTGGCGTCCTTCGTCGCGGGCTTGTCCCCGTCCTTCTTGCCGCTCGTCATCGCCCGGGGATTCCAAGGCATCGGGGCCGCCATCACCGCGGCCACCGCGCTCGCGATCCTCGCGGCGACGTTCCCGGAAGGGAGGGCGAGGAACCGGGCGCTCGGGGTCTTCGTCGCTGCGTTGTCCGCAGGCTTCGCAGCGGGGTCTCTGCTTGGTGGTGTGCTCACCGCGGCGTTCGGCTGGAGGTCGGTCCTGTTCGTGAACGTGCCGGTTGGCATCACGGGAGCGGTCCTCGCCCAGAGATTCCTGACGCGGGACGCCGGCCGGGCCGAAGACCGGCAGCTGGACCTGCCGGGCGCGCTCACCGTGACGAGCGGGCTGCTCCTCCTGGTGTACGCGATGACCAACGCGGCGGAGCTCGGCTTCGCGGCCCCCTTGACCGTGATTCCGCTCGCGGTCGCGGGGGTCGTCTTGGCGCTCTTCGTGGTCATCGAACACCGGTCGGCAGCCCCGCTCATGCCGCTGGGATTCCTTCGCCGGGGCACGATCCTGCGGGCCAACGTCCTCGGGCTCATCCTCGCCGCCTCGCCCCCGGGCATCCTGTTCATCCTGACGATCTTCCTGCAGGAGATCCTCGGCTACTCGGCCCTGTTCACGGCCCTCGCATTCCTGCCCGCGACGCTCGTGTTCTTCGTCGTCGGGGGATTTGGGGCTTCGCGGCTCGTCAACCGATTCGGGGTGCGCCGGGTCCTGGTCCTGTCCTCGGGGCTCATGACGG
>VBMM01000033.1 GCA_005878415.1 Methanobacteriota archaeon | reverse complement strand
GCATCCCGGTCATCCGCGGAGACGAGGGGCAGGAATCGGTCCGTCCGCTCGGCCCTCTCGACCGCCCTCTGCTCGACGCTGGGCTCGAGCCCCGGTGCCGACGGAACGAACCACATCTGGATGAACCGCATCGTGGCGTCCTTGCGGTTGTTGATCTCCGAGTGCCACATGCCCCGCCCGACGGTCGTGTGCTGCACCCATCCCTCCTTCAGCACGCCGCCTTCCCCGTTCTCGTCCGCGTGGCGGAACTCCCCCGCCGCGCAATACGTGACGACCTCGATCTCGCGGTGCGGATGCAGGGGCCAGACGGCGCCCGGGGTGAGCGTGTCGTCGTTGAACACCCGCAACGTGCCGAACCGCACCCACTCCGGGTCGAAGTACCGGTCGAAGGAAAAGTGCCAGCGGCCGTGGCACGAGCCCCCCTGGATCGGCACGTCCGTCTGGAAGATCGACTCCGGCTTTCGGACCGCAATCATCGACGGATTCCAACGCGGCGGATGACTTTGAAGGTTTGGCGGCGCCGGCCTCCCGAACAATCGACCGAAACGCTTTAGCGCTCTCCGACCGCCTATGGGATGGAGCCGTATGGCGCGTCGCCGTTCCCCGCCAGCCGAAGGAGGAGAACGCGTGACCGCCGTCTACCTGTTCTACCGGACCGGCGAACCGCTCGTCGCCCTCGCCGCGGGCCGGACCCTCCCGATCGAGGCGGAGCAGCTCGAAGGCCTGCTATCCGTCGTCGGGAACTTCGTGGAGACGAGCGTCTCCGGATCGCGCGGCTACGCGACGACGGCGATGCGATACGAGAACCTCGGGATCATCGCGGTCCGCGGGGAGTTCACGATCGCCGTCGTGGTGTACGATGGCCAGGCGTCGGAAGCGTTGCGGGCCAACCTCCTCCGGACCGTCCAGACATTCGAGGAGCGTCGATGGCGGGACCTGGGCACCTGGGAGGCCGCGACGAAGGTCGCCGAGGACGCGGCGGCGGAGCTGTCGAACTTCCTCGGCGCTCGGGCGGGGAAGGCGACGACGCGATTCCGGAAAGGGCCGCCCGCGGACGCCGCGAGGTAGGCAGAGGCCTTATCCCCCGCGCGCCCCATCGTCCCGGGGATCATGGAGCGACGGAATATCGCCTCCGGGGCGAAATGGGAGCCGATCGTCGGATACTCGCGGGCGGTGCGCATCGGTATGTCCTCCGCAAGATCGAGGCGGCCCTGGAGAAGGCGGGGGCTCGCATGGAGCACGTCGTCCGCACGCGGATCTTCGTGACGAACATGGACGGGTGGGAGCGTGTGGGCACGGCGCACGCGGAGTTCTTCCGGGACATCCGGCCCGCCTCCACGTTGGTCGAGGTGGGCCGACTCGTGGAGCCGGAGGCGCTCGTCGAGATCGAGGCGGATGCCGTGATTCCGGAGGCGGATCCATGAGCCGCGGTACCGGCAAGGTCGCCTCGATTCACATCTCCCCGGAGGCTGAAGGCGCGATGCGCTTCGTGCGGACGGTCCGCGCGGTCCCGGGGCGGGGCCTCGAGGGAGACCGCTATTTCCGCGCCGTGGGCACGTACTCGGACCGGCCGGGCACCGGCCGCGAGGTCACGCTCATCGAACTCGAGGCGATCGAGGCGATGGCCCGCGACAACGACGTGCGGATTGCACCGGGCGACGCCCGCCGTAACGTCGTGACGCGCGGGGTCGCATTGAACCACCTGGTCGGGCGGGAGTTCCGGGTGGGCGACGTCCGCCTGCGTGGCGTGCGCCTCTGCGAACCGTGCTCCCACCTCGAGAGCCTGACGCGGCGCGGCGTCCTCGAAGGCCTCGTGCATCGGGGCGGGCTGCGCGCCCAGATCCTGACGGAGGGCGACATCCACGTCGGGGATCCGATCGAGCCGCTGGAAGGCGTCCCGGTGGACGTCGGACCCGTCGGCGTCGCCGCCGAGCACTGACCGAACCGAGCGTCGCGGCGAGCACCATCCTTATTTTCCTGACGCGCGCTCCGCCATGCCATGCGGGAGCCGCAGACCGAGACGGAACGCGCCGTGTTCGACCTTTGGACGGAACTCCGGCCCGATGAGGCGTTCATCCAGGGGGTCGACGGGTGCGCGGGCCGGTTCTTCGTCCCGACCCCCGCGAGAGTCCGCCGGATCCTGGATCGGATCGCACGGACCCAGCAGTCCACGGAGGATCCGACGGAACGGAAGCTCCTCGCCTCGTTCCGCGCGCGAATCGAATTGCGGGAGCCGGCCGTCCTGCCGGAGGCGCTCGTCGAGTCCCTGTTCGGCTACATGGTCAAGGAGGGCGTGAACCCGGAGCACATCCGCGGCCTCGCGGCCGACGGGCGCCGGGCGCTCGACGTCCGGCGGGCGCAATCGCGGGGCCGAACCCCGGCCGGGATGCGGGCCCTCGTGCAGCTCGCGTGCAACGGGCTCTCGCAGATCCTCGAGACCGTCGACTCGCAGCTCCGCGAGCCGAAGGCCCGAGCGGCGGTACGGGCGCTGAAGGCCGCGAACATTCGGTACGCCAAGGCGTTCAACCTTCGCGGCTTCCGGCCCGAGGGGACGTTCGACGAGACGTACGCGCTGTTCCGGAGGATCGGGGCGGACCTCGGCCGATCGCGGTCCTACGCACGCGCCCTGCGGGACCTCTGGGACTACGACGAGACGCCGGCGGAGGTGGAGGCCGCGGGCCTCCGGATGCTTCGGCGAGAGCTGCCTCACTTCAAAGCCCTCGTCCGCCGGTCGGCGGAGGAACTCCGCTGCGATCCGACCGCCGAGGCAGTCACGGGGCGACTGAAGGTCCGTCGCGGGTTGCGACCCGATCAGATCCTCCCGTTCCTCAACCAGGTCCGGGAGCCGGCGATGCGCGTTGCCCACCGGCACGTCGTCGCGATCAACCCGAACTACACGACGGAGATCATCGAGACACCGCCGTACATGGTGAACGTCACCCCCTCGGGCGCTGCGTTCGAGGTCGACGCCCTCACGGATCATTCGAAGGAGATCTTCCTCGCGACCACCGATGAGCGGAGCGCCGCACGACCGGCGCCGGGGGAACTCCTGAACCTCCTCATCCACGAGGAGTACGGCCATTGCGTCCATGGATCCAACTCGGCACACGCGTTCGCCGCGACGCCGCGGATCCTCCACGTCATCAGCTCCACGTTCGTCTGCGTCTCGGAGGGCATCGCGTTCCAGCGGGAGTTGGAGTTCCTCCCCGTCCTCCAGGAGATCGCGGCGGGAAAGCTGTCGGGCGAGGCCGAAGACGCGTTCGCGGAGGCGCTCGAGCCGTGGGGTGGGATCACCGCCGCGAGCCGCGAGTACGAATTCCTGACGCAGCTCTGGCGGATGGTTCGGTTCCTGCGGGTGATCGGGGACGCGCGGATCAACTCCGGGAAGCAGGACCTCGTCCGCTTCGTCGAGTGGGCGCACCGGACGACGGGCCTCGAGCGGGCGACGGTCTACTACCAGCTCTTCCCCGCGCACCAGGTGATCGGACCGGGCTACGCATCGACGTACGCGATCATCGGGGAGCGGATCCGGGAGTTGCAGCAGGACGCGTTGAAGCGCGGCAAGACCCTCCGGGACTTCAACGCGTACGCGAGCTCGCTCGGCTGGCCGCCGAAGTCTGTGTTCGAAGCGGAACTCGCGGCCTGGGTTCGCGTTCCCTGAGCCGGTCCGCGGCCCGCGACGTCTCGGATGGAATTCTTTATTGGCCCCTCCACGATAGCGGCGCGCCCCCGACAGGGATGTCGGAGGAAATTCAGCATGGCAGCGAAGAGATCGAGACGCACCGCATCGTCCCGGCGACGGTCATCGCTGAAACGGAAGCCGTTCGACATGGCCCTCATCCAGCGCGGCGCGCGCCTCCGGCGGTCCCCGTTCTTCGACAAGACCCTCGAGGCGGGCTGCAAGTCGTACACGGTCTACAACCACACGTTCCTGCCGAGCTACTACTCCGATCCCGTGACGGAATACTGGCACCTCCTGAAGGACGTGGCCCTATGGGACGTGGCGGTCGAGCGCAACGTCGAGATCCGCGGCCCCGACGGGTTCGAGTTCATGCAGCTCCTGACGCCCCGGGACATGGCGAAGTGCCGCGTGGGGCAGGGGAAGTACGTGCTGATCACGGACGAGGACGGCGGCATCCTGAACGATCCCGTGTTGTTGAGGCTCGAGGAGAACCGCTTCTGGATCGCGCTCGCGGACAGCGACATCCTCCTCTGGGCGAAAGGGGTCGCGCGGCACGCCGGCATGGACGTCCGGATCACGGAGCCGGACGCATCCCCGCTCCAGGTGCAAGGCCCGAAGTCGAAGGCCCTCATGGCGGACCTGTTCGGCGACAAGGTGACGTCCCTCGCGTACTACTTCTTCACGCCGATCGACCTCGACGGAATCCCGCTGCTCGTCACGCGGACGGGCTGGACCGCGGAGATCGGGTACGAGCTCTACCTGCTCGACGCCTCGCGAGGCCCCGACCTGTGGGACGCCGTGCTGAAGGCCGGCAAGCGATACAACATCCGACCGACGGGTCCATCGGACATCCGGCGAATCGAGGCGGGCATCCTGAACTACGGCGCCGACATGACGATCGAGAACAACCCATACGAGGTCGACCTCGACCGGCTCGTGGATCTCGACAAGTCGAGCGACTTTGTCGGGAAAGCAGCGCTCCAGCGGATCAAAGACGAAGGTCCGAAGTGGAAGCTCGTTGGGATCGAAATCGACGGGAAGCCAATCGAGTTCAACGTGACGAAATGGGTCGTGACGGCGGGTGGCCGCGCCGTCGGCCGCGTGACGTCCGCGATTCACTCCCCACGGCTCAAGGCCAACATCGGTTACGCGATGCTGCCGATCACGCACGCCGATCTCGGGATGGAACTCACCGTGCAGCACCCGGACGGACCGCGCACCGCAACGGTCGTCAAGAAACCGTTCATCGACCCGGGGAAGGAAATCCCGAAGTCCTAGGCCGGACTCCTACTTGCTCCGCGTCTGGAGGACCAGCAGCCCGTCCCAGAAATCGCTCGCATAGACGTAGAAGTCCGAAGGACTCCCGGGGACCGGATCGCCGAACTTCGCACCCCACACCTCGCGGGCCTGAAGGAAGCAGTCCCCCTGGTAGCCCCATGGGTTCAACGTGTTCTGGCCGTGGCAAGCGGTCTTCATGTCCGCCGCGCCGACCCAGAACGCGACCTCGTGGGGATTCGTCTTGTCGCTCATGTCGACCAGGTAGAGCCCGCTGCTGTACGACGGCGCGAGGAAGCGGTCCTCCTGGACGTCGAGGTTGTGAACGTCCCGCGTGAAGAAACGCTGAACAACTCCGTATGTCGAGACGCCGGCTTTGATCTCCGCCATGATCGCCATCGCCTGAGGGCTCGGAATCGGGGCCGACCAGAATCCGACCTGCGTCAGCGTGCACGTGTTGACTCCGTCGCACCCGTCCGCTCGGAGGATGTGGACTCCGCCCGCGAGGCCAATCCCGACCTCGTCTTCGAGGAGAACGTACTGGCCCGACGCCGTCGGCTGCGCGTAGTGGGCGCAGCAGGTGTCGACCAAGCCGCGGGACGTCACCGTCGGGGTGTAGTCAAGGGACCCGATCTCCTGCGGATCCGTCGGGTCCGTGACGTCGACGATGCGTAGGCCCGAGTCCCAATACGCCACGTAGAGCAGCACGCGGCCCGTCGAAGGGTGGACGAGGAGCGTTAGATCGTGCGCGCTGTTGAACGAGAGACCGTCCTCCCCCTGCGGCTCCGGAGACACGTAGTCCGCGACGATGAAAGGATGCGCGGGATCCGAGGCGTCGATGATGCTCGCGTGGTGAGCGTGGGCCGGATCGTCGGATTCCATGTTCGCGGCGTAGACGTAGGGTCGATCGGGCCAACCCGGATCGATCTGGACGTCGTGGGCTCCGCCCGTCGATACTTGGCCCCGGAAGACTGGATCGAGTGGATTCGAGATGTCATAGAGGCTTACGCCCGCGAACGCGCCGTCACCGAAGGCTTGGTTCGCGACCGCCAGGAGGTTCCCGTGGATGTCGACATCCGCCGAATCCGACGATGAGATCCGGTCGTCCGCACCGACGTAGTCCGTGCTCAGAATCTTCACGACGACAGGATGGGCCCGATCGCGGATGTCGACCACGGATACCCCAAGATCGACGTATGACCCAAGATACGCAACGTCACGCCCCGGGTCGACGTCGATGTCCGACGTCTGCGACCCGACCATGAGGCCGTTCGAACCGATGAGGTCCAGACGATATCGGTACTCGGCCGCCGCCGATCCCGTCGAAAGTACCACGAACACGACGCCCGCGAAAACGGCGAACGGAAGCGCCCTCATCCTCCTCACCCTCAGGAAGACCGAAGGCGCGTGTGGAATAAAAGGCTCTCGCACCGCCCCGGCGAATAAGTATCACAGTCGCGAACGAGAGTCGACCGTTTTTACTCCATCGTCGGTTTCCGTCCCCGTGGAGGCCGGCCGGCACAAGGCGAAGGTCGTCATCGTGGGAGGAACGGCGGTCGGAAAGCGAAGCCTCGTGCACCGCTCCGCCTTCGATCCGGTCAGCGACCGGTTCGTCACGACCCTCGGCGCGAAAGTGTCGAAGAAGGAAATCGTGCTGCTGGTGCGGCTTCGGGACGGCACCTTCATCGACCTGATCCTTTGGACCGTCAAACCCCGGGCGGTGACGAAACGCGAGAGCGCCCTCGTCCGCGGGACGTCGGCAATCCTCGCCGTATGCGATTCCACCCGCATGCAGACCCTGGAGGAGTTGGACGGGCTCATGCGGACCGTGAGGGAGGCGGCTGCGGACGGCCCCGCGGTAATCGCTGTCAACAAATGGGACCTGAGCGGCGAACGCCAGATTCAGCCCGACGACGCGTTGGCGTTCGCGAAGGCCCACGCGGTCGATTGCTTCTTCACGTCCGCGACGACCGGCGAGAACGTCGAGGCCGTATTCCAAGCGCTCGGAGAGCAGGTCGTCCGCCATCGGAGAGAGGAGGCCCAGGATATCGAAAAGGGATAATCCCGCGGGCGCCATTGGGCCCCGTGGCCCGGGACGAACGACAGGAGTTCGTCGACCGCGTCAAGGCGATTGACCCGGTGTTCCGGCGGGGCGATCTCGACGCCTTCTGGCCGTCCTTGCGGGAACTCGTTGCATTTGCGCCGCGGCGGGCCGATCTCTCGAAGAAGAAGTCGCACTACCTGACGAGCCTCGCGGCGCGATCGCTCGCGCGCGGGGACCCGAAGTCGGCAATCGAGTTCCTGGATTACGCGGACCAAGCCCTCGATTCGAGCCACCTCACCCGGTTCCTCCTCGAGGAGCGAGCCGACTACCGGCTTGCGGCGCAGGAGGCGCTCCGACCGACATCGGCGGCCCGATAGCCGCTACGCCTTCCCGCTCCGCAGGATTTCCGCGATCTTCTCTCCGCGCCGCGGTTGGCTGGCGCGCCCCATTCCCGGGAAATCAATCGTCTTCACGGCGATACTCCCGAGGCCCGCCGCGTACCCCGCGACGGACTCGCGGTATTCGAGGGACAGAAGATCGACGACGGTGCTCGGCCGGACCGCACGGAGGTATGCGCCGAGGATGTTCGGGAGCCCGTGGTCGTGCCACCAACGATTCAGCTTCCCGAACGGCGGCATCGGCTCCGCCATCGAGTGGGGGTACTTGGGAATCGGGTCGCGGGAGGCGACGAGCCCTCGGAGGCCCGATGCGATGACCACCTCCACATTCGGCGCGCGGCTCTCCCAGGCATCGTCCGGGATGTAGCGGTACATGTTCCCATCGAACCGTCGGTACGCGGGCAGGAGGCCCGCGGAGTCGAGCGCGCCTTGGGGGCTCTTCGCGGCGACCTCATCGCGGAGCCCCTCCAACCGTTCGCGCGAAGACACGGGAAGGGCGTGCGCGATCGCGTCGGAGTGGGCGAGCGCGGTCCCTCCTCTCCGCTTGCGGGTGCTCTCGGGAATCAGCACGATGATTTCCACGGATGGCATCGCGGTCGCGAATGTGGACGAACTCGCATAGCTCTTTGGACTGGTCGCACGCGGCCCGGCACGACCGATATTTCGGTAGCGGGACACCCTTATCTAGCCGATGCGTTTTTGGACGGCCGGGGACGCCCACCATGGTCCACATACGAGACGACGGAGTGTTCGACGCACCGATCGACAAGCTCTGGAAGTACATCCAGGACAACGACGCCCATCAGCACGGGGCGTTCGTCGTGCAGAAGGTCTTGGAGCAGAAAGGCAGCGCGATGACGGTCGAGGCGAAGCTCGGCAATCCCGACGGGACGTTCGACGTGGAGAAGCTCCGGCTGGACTACCACCCGCCGAAGGGCTTCGACCTGGAGTACCTCTCCGGGCCGATGAAGGGCACGAAGCATACGCACACGTACACCCCGCAAGGCAACAAGACCCGGGTCGTCGTCGAGGGCGAGTTCGTCGTGCCCCCAGGGATGACGGAGAACGCGGTGCGCAAGAACGCGCTCGACTACTTCGCGATGACCTTCGAAGAGGACAACTCGGCGCTGAAGAAGTACCGATAGGCCAAGGTCGCCCCAGACGACGGGACGTCAACGGCTCGGTTCGGCGGCGTGGCGAGTGCCATCGGAACGGGTGGTGAGCCATCGAGCCACGACGTCCTCGTGGGCGCGGGCGTATCCGCCGGCAGCGAGGGTCCGTGGATCGTGCCATCCGAGCTCGCGGTACCATGCCGGAGCCCGCCCCTCGTATGTCTTCGGCGGCACCGCGTCGACGAAGAACCAGATGTCGTAGTGCGTCTCGCCCGGGGTCCACTGGGACGGGTACGCATCGACTTCGGTACGTGGTTCCGAGTACCGCGCGCCTTTCATCAGGAGAATCTGCTCGCCGATCCCCCGCGCGGTCTGCCGCGGGTCCTCCCCGAACTTGAGGTGGCTCGCGGGAATCGTCCAGCCGTTCATGTTCGCAAGCCGGCGGCCCTGGTCCAGCCCGGCGAGCTCCTCCCACTTCGGGTCGTCCGCATATTTCCCCAGGAGGATCCGATCATCCCGGGTGACGAACAGGAAGGTGCACACGCACATGCCGCCCCGTGGAAGTTCTGAGAATCCGGCAGGAGGCGCTTTCTTCGAGAGCCAGAGGAACGGACCTCGGTCGTTCATGCGTGCCGCACGTCGCCGGCGGGGAAAAGCTTTCGGCTAGGAAACCGCCGGGGACCCGGGCGCGCCTCCTCTCCGATTCGGATCAATGCTGCTCCAGGAGATTCGAAATCGACTCGTATAGGAACGGCAGCTCGGGGAGGTGGCCCCCATTGCAATAGATCGAGCCGCTTCGGTAGCCGGTGAACACGGTCTTCTCGATCCGCACGCGCCAGGCCTCATGCGGATTCGTCAGGTCCTTGTCTTCAATCGCACCTCGGCGGAGTAAGACCTCTCGAACCCGTGCGAGCGCCTCTGGAGTCGCGCCTTTCCAAGTTCTCCCCTGCACGGACCGACATGCCATCGGACTCACTAAGCAGTTCCGAAGGCGTGGTGCTGCGGGAATCGAACCCCGCCCTAAGCTCCCCGGGAAAAAATAACCTAATGGTTAAATAACCGGGGCATCATACAGCTTTTGGAGATGAAGCCCATGATCGAGAAACTGACGCACGTGCCCATCGTTGTGAGCGATCAGGAGAAATCCCTGAAGTTTTACACGGAGGCGCTCGGCTTCGAGAAGCGCGCGGATTACGGGCTGCCCGGTAACCCACGCTGGCTCACCGTCGCGCCCAAGGGCGAGGAACTCGAGTTTATCCTCGCGCAAGGCAGACAGAAGGTCGAGATGGGCGTAGGTCCGGAAGCGGGAACGGCGGGGAACCACATCGCGTTCCTCACGGAGGACTGCCTCAAAGGTTACGAGAGACTCAAGGCACGCGGAGTGGACTTCCACGTCGGCGCGTACAAGGAGCCGCAGAAGCAAGCGTGGGGCATCTCGGCCTCATTCAAGGATCCGGACGGCAACTTGTTCACGATGCTCCAGCCCAACATCGCCGGCGAGGCGGCCAAGAACGATGATCGCATCTTCCAGAAGACGACCCACGTCCCGATCATCGTCGGCAATCAGGACCGGGCGCTGAAGTTCTACGTGGACGGGCTCGGCTTCGAGAAGCGCCAGGATTACCAGCAAGCCGGCCGCCCCCGCTGGCTCACCGTCGCGCCTAAAGGCCTGGAGCTCGAGTTCATCCTCCTGAAGGGACGGTACGTCGTCGATCCGCGCACGCCTCCGGACGCGGACAGCGGCGGGAACCACTGGGTGTTCCGGACGAACGACTGCCGGAAGGACGTCGAGATCTTCAAGTCCCGCGGCGTGAAGTTTCAGGAGCCCGCGCCGAAAGATGAGCCGTTTGGCGTCTATGCCAACTTCACGGATCCCGACGGCAACCATTTCTCTTTGCTGCAGCCGGCCCAGAACCAGTGGAAGGGTTAATCCCATGCTCGGGATGAAGAAGTATCCGAAGGACTACATCGCAGCGTGTCGCGCGAGGGTCGAGGCCAACCTCCGGGCGTACCGAAGCCAGGTCGGCAAGGCGCCCTCCGAGGAGTTCGAGGCTCGCTTCTTCAACGACCAAGTCCTCCTCTTGGACTACATGTTCGTCCACCGGCTCACGGGCAGCGAGGGCAAGGACGGCAATCCGTTGAACGAGGTGCGCGTGCTGTGCAACTCGCTCCTACTGAACCATGGCAAGGTGCAAGTCGACAGGCTGCCCGGGTGGCCCAACTCCGCGAGTTCGGGAATGACGCTCCCTCCGGAGAAGTCCGTGCTGAAGCTCAAAGCGGGCGATGAGGTCCGACTGAGCGAAGCCGACTTCGTTCGGCTGTCCAAGGTCTTTTTCGCCGAGCTCGAGAAGAGGTTCGGGTGAGGACAATCGTGACGAAGGACGTCTTCTTCGCGATCTCCGACCCGACTCGCCGGGCGGTCCTCGACCTCCTCACGGGCGGCAGCCGGAAGGCGGGGGACATCGCCGCGCGGTTCTCGCACCTCACGCAGCCCGGCGTGTCGCGCCACCTCAGGGTGCTCCGCGACGCGGGGCTCGTGAACGTTCAAGTGAACGCGCAGCAGAGAATCTACAAGCTGAATCCCGAAGGACTCGCGGAACTTTATGAGTGGGTGGCGAAGTACCAGGCCATGTGGCCAGAGACCCTCGACGCGCTCGAACGTTACCTAAACGGGAAAGCGCGCCCGAAGCGGAGGCGACCTCGATGACGGACCCCGCCGCATCGCGTGCGGGCAAGGTGTCGTACGAAGGCGACTCGGCGACGCTCGCGTTCGAGCGGCACCTCGGTCACCCGATCGAGGACGTGTGGGACGCGATCACGGGCTCCGAGCACCTGCAGCGCTGGTATATGACGAAGGCAATCATCGAAGGTCGAAAGGATGGGCGAATCGAGTTCTGGAGCGGCGGCGCGCAGGTCCATGTGACGGGACGCATCCTCACGTGGGACCCGCCGCGCGTCTTCGAGCACGAGCGCAACATCGAGCCCCGAAAAGGCATCCCGACCGGCGAGAGGAGCATCATCCGATGGGAGCTCGCACCCGAAGCCGAAGGCACGCGCCTGCGCTTGACGCACACGCGGCTCGCGCCACAGATGGCCGTTCAAATCGCGCCCGCGACGCATGCACTCCTAGACCGACTCGAGCACGAGCTCGACCACACACCGCTCGCTGATTTCCCCCGAAGAATCGCGGCAGTCCGCAATCTCTACCCTCCGCTCGGAGGGCGACGCACGGGCCCGCGGGTCGAACGGCAACGTCAAGAATCGAAACGCGATGGACCGACGCAGGACGGGTGATTCGCGTGAGAAAACTGATCATGTGGAATCTCGTGACGCTGGATGGCTTCTTCGAGGGTCGGAAGAGTTGGGAGATCGACTGGCATGACACGGTTTGGGGAGAGGAGCTGGAGCGGTTCTCCATCGAGCAGTCGAAGTCGATCGGCACGCTCTTGTTCGGTCGCGTGACGTACGAAGGGATGGCGTCATTCTGGTCGAAGGAGAAAGGCGAGATCGCCGATTTCATGAACAGCGTCCCCAAGGTCGTCTTCTCGAGGACGATGAAGAGTGCCGAGTGGAACAATTCGAGACTGGTCAACGGGAACGCGGAGGAGGAGGTTGCCAAACTGAAGCGGCAACCCGGCAAGGACCTCTTCATCTTCGGAAGCGCCAACCTCTCGGCAACGCTGACACGGAAAGGGCTGATCGATGAGTACCGTCTCTGCCTCGCGCCGGTCGTCCTCGGCGGCGGAAATCCCCTCTTCAAGGAGAGTCCCGAGAGGCTCAAGCTGAAGCTTGTTGAATCGAGGCCGTTGAAATCGGGCGGTGTCTTGCTCTACTATCATCGCGAGCCGCACACAACGACCTAGCGTGGGATCACCGAGGCAGAAGAAGCGAGACTGAGGAGCTGGATGGAACCGGTTCGCGACGCGCGAGAGGAAGTCGCTCCCGCATTGCACCGCGTGATCACGCTCCGGTACGCGGTCGCTATTTACGTCAGTTCGCTCCTGGGATCGGGAATCTTCGTCATCCCGGGCCTTGCGGCTCGGATCGCCGGCCCCGCCTCGATCGTCTCGTGGATGCTCCTGTCGCTCGCGAGCTACCCCTTCGCCTACACCTTCGCGAAGCTGTCGGCGAGGAAGCCGGAGTCGGGTGGGATCTACGCGTTCGCACGGGATGGCATCGGCGTCGGCGCGGGCGCGGCAACCGCCTGGCTCTTCTTGGCGTGGGCGGTGTTGGGCGCCCCCGCGGCGACGGTGGCCGCGGCCTCTTACCTGACTTTCGTCTTCCCCTTGACCCGACTGGACATCTACCTCGTCGCCGCAGCGATCCTCATCGCGGCGTTCGTCGTCAACTACATCGGCATCCGCTTCACCGGGCGCGTGCAGCTCGCCACGGTGGCCGCCATCCTGGCCGCCCTCACGATTGCCGTCGTGGCGTCTGCCCCCAGGATTGCGCCGGCCAACTACACACCCTTTCTCCCCAACGGGGTCGCGTCGATCGGCACCGCGGCCGCCCTCATCGTGTGGTCGTACCTGGGGTACGAGAACACCTCGAACGTGGCGGAGGAATTCCGGAATCCGGAGCGGGACTTCCACCGCAGCGTGGTCATCAGCGTCCTCCTGATCAGCGGCCTCTATCTCGCCGTGGCCATCGTCACGGTCGGGACGGGTGCATACACCGTCGGGGGAGGTGCCACTCCCTTTGCGGCGATGCTGTCGGACGCCTTCGGGGCGTACGGCGGGATGTTTGTCGCCCTCCTCGCGGTCTTCGTGACGTTCGGGACCGTCAACGCGTACGTCGCGGGGATGGCGAGGGTCTACTACGCCGCCGCGCGCGACGGCGTGTTCCCGAGGGCGCTCGCCGTAGTAGATCGTCGGACCGGGGTCCCCCACCACGCTCTCGTCTTCCTGATCGTCCTGGTCCTCTTGAGCCTCCTCGCGTTCTACGTCCTGAACGTCGACTTCGTGTCCGCGTTCCTCATGGCTAGCGGCGCCGCCATCCTCACGTACGTCATCGGCTCCGTCGCCGGAATCCGGCTCCTTCGGGATCGCGGGATGCGGCGGGCTCTCCCCTGGATCTCTCTCGGGGTCTCGGTGGCCCTCCTGCCTTTCATCGGCATGCTCTTGGCGGCGAGCGTCACAATCGCCGGCGTCGGACTCCTCACCAGTTGGGCGCTGTCGCGACGGCGAGGGGCGAACGCGGGAACGTGAGACGGCGTCACCGACCACGATTCGGGCGGGGATGATATCGCGGCTCGGAGTCGAATTCATCTTCGGCCGACGCGGCAGACGGCAGGGCCCCGCCGGCAAGAATAAGAACCCGCGGTGGGTAGCCCATCCCCCAAACCTACAGGGAGCGATCCATATGCCGACCCGGAAGAAACCGACGACCCGCGACGCGAAGCCCGCCAAGGAGAGCATCGTCCCGTGCCTCTGGTTCGATGGCCAAGCGGTGGAAGCCGCGAAGTTCTACACGTCCTTGTTTCCGGGCTCCCGGATCGACACCGTCGTCACGGCGCCGGCGGACTTTCCGAGCGGGAAGAAAGGCGACGTCCTGTCCGTCGACTTCACGCTGATGGGCCAGAAGTTCAGCGGCCTGAATGGTGGACCGTACTTCAAGTTCAACGAAGCCGTCTCGTTCACGATTCCGTGCGAGAACCAGGCGGAGGTGGATCGGTACTGGAAGGCCCTGTCAGCTGTCCCGGAGGCCGAACAGTGCGGCTGGGTGAAGGACCGCTTCGGCCTCTCGTGGCAGATCGTGCCGACGATGCTGTACCGGCTCCTTGCCGATCCGGACCGAACCAAGGCCGGGCGCGTGATGGAAGTCATGCTCAAG
>VBMM01000032.1 GCA_005878415.1 Methanobacteriota archaeon | reverse complement strand
CTCCCTTCCCGTCGCTCGCGGTCACATAGGCGGTGAACAACCCGGCGATCGCGTATGCGTGCGGGGACTCCGCACCCGTCCCAAATGATCCGTCCCCGAAGTCCCACACGAACGACAGGTCGTCTCCATCCGGATCCGTCGCCGCGGCGGTGAACGTGACCGAGTTCCCGACGACCGGGGCGGCAGGGCTCCAGGTCGTCTGCACGATGGTCGGCGATCGATTCGGACGGCGGACGAGAAGCGCGGCCGCCGCAACGATCAGGAGGACCACGAGCACGACCGCGGCGATCTTGCCCCATGGCCTTCGTGTCACTTCGGCTTCGATGTCCGGTCGCTCCGGCGCGGCCGGACCTGCGTCCGCTTTCGGTGGGCCCTGGATGACCTCCCCCTCCTCGCAGGGGCGCCTGAGGACGGGAAGGTGCGCTCGACTAATAGCTTTTTGAAACGAGGTTCGGACATCGAGTCCGATGTAGGGAGGACCGGCAAAGTTTCAATTACGTCACCCTGGATGTGCGGTCTTGCGCCGGGGTGACAGAGCGGCTAATGTGACCGACTGCAGATCGGTTTCCTGGGGGTTCGACTCCCTCCCCCGGCATGACAGGCCGCCTCCCGCGCGCATGTTCTTATAACGTCCCACCTTTGGTGCCGGGGGACGCCCGGCGTGCGGTACTTCAACACGATTCTCGAGACGATCGGCAATACGCCGCTCGTCAAGCTCCCCCGGATCATGGCCGACGTGCCCTGCCTCGCCTTGGCCAAACTCGAGATGATGAACCCGGGTGGGAGCGTGAAGGACCGGATCGGCGAGGCGATGATCGAGGACGCAGAGAAGAAAGGCCTCCTCAAACCCGGCGGCACAATCATCGAGCCCACGAGCGGGAACACGGGCCTCGGGCTCGCGATGGTCGCGGCGATCCGGGGCTACCGCACCGTCTTCACGATGCCGGACAAGATGAGCCGCGAGAAGATCGACCTCCTCAAGTCGCTCGGAGCCCGCGTCGTCGTCACGCCGACCGCGGTGCCGCCGGACCACCCGGAGTCGTACTACAAGGTCGCGGAGCGGATCCACCGCGAGACGCCGAACTCGATCCTGCCGAACCAGTACGCCAACCAAGCGAACCCGCGAGCGCACTACGCGACGACGGGCCCTGAAATCTGGCGGGACACGGACGGCAAGGTGACGCACTTCGTGTGCGGCATGGGCACGGGCGGGACGATCAGCGGCGTCGGGAAGTACCTGAAGGACAAGGATCCCCACGTCCGGGTGATCGGTGTGGACCCGCTCGGTTCGATCCTCAAGGACTATTTCTATAAGAAGGAGATAATTAAAGCGCATACATATAAAATCGAGGGCATCGGCGAGGACTTCGTACCCGAGTCCACCTGGTTCGACGTGATCGACGACGTCGTGAAGGTCGGCGACAAGGAGGCGTACCTCATGACCCGCCGGCTCGCGCGGGAGGAAGGGATCCTCGCGGGGAGCTCCAGCGGGGCCGCCGTCGTCGCGGCGCGGCGGATCGCGGAGACGCTCGGGAAGGGCGACGTCCTCGTCGTCCTGTTGCCCGACACCGGAGAGCGGTATCTCTCGAAGGCCCACAACGAGGAGTGGCTCAAGGAGCAGGGGTACCTCGAGGAACCCGTCGCGCCGCTCATGACGATCCTTCGCGCGAAGGAACGGACGATTCCCGGTGTGATCACGATCGACGTCGCGGCGAAGGTCCGCGAGGCGGCCGACATGATGCGGCAGTATAACGTGTCGCAGCTCCCCGTGATCGACACGGGCATCATGGTCGGGAGTCTGCGCGAGGAGATCCTCATGAAGGCCCTCCTCGAGAATCCGAAGATGTACGACGACTACGTCGCGAAGGTGATGGAGAAACCGTTCCCGATCGTCGAGCCGGGGGCGGACCTGGATCAGGTGTACAAGCTCCTGATGCGCGGGAACCCCGCGGTCGTCATCGGGAAGGAGAATCGATTCGAGGGAATCATTACCCGCATCGATGTCATCGAGTACCTGGCCGGCCGTGGGTAGCAAGGTCTTTACCCTCGGGGTGCAACTCCGCCCCGGCGATCGAATGCGTTTTGCCACGAAAGCAATCCATGCGGGCCAGGAGCCGGATCCGCGGACCGGGGCGGTCACGCCGCCGATCTACGCGACGTCGACGTATTCGCGGAAAGGCCAGGACGCGTACGCGTATGCACGTAGCGCCAACCCGACGCGGGACGCTCTGCAACAGAGCCTCGCCGCCCTCGAGAGCGGGAAGCATGCCCTGGCGTTCTCGAGCGGCATGGGTGCGATCACCACTGCCCTCACGCTCCTGAAGAAAGGCGATCACGTCCTCGTCACCGACGACTGCTATGGTGGGGTGTATCGCATCTTCACGAGGATCATGAGCCAGTACGGGATCGAGTCGACCTTCCTCGACCTCCGGGACCTCGTCGACGTGGAGGACGCGTTCCGACCGGAGACGCGAATCCTCTGGATGGAGTCTCCGACGAACCCGCTCATGAAGGTCGTCGACCTGAAGGAATTGGCCTTCATCGCGAAGGCGCACGAGGCCTTGAGCGTGTGCGACAGCACGTTCGCTTCGCCGGCCCTTCAAAATCCGCTCGCCCTCGGCGTCGACCTGGTCGTGCACAGCACGACGAAGTACCTCGGCGGTCACGCGGATCTCCTGGGAGGCGCGCTCGTGATGAACCGGGACGACATTCACGAGAAACTGAAGTTCTCGCAGAACGCGCTCGGCGCCGTCCCCAGCGCGTTCGATTGCTGGCTCGCGTTGCGCGGGATCAAGACGTTGCCGGTTCGAATGGAACGGCACTGCGACAACGCGGAGATGCTCTCCAAATTCCTGAAGGATCACAAGGCGGTCGCGAAGGTCCACTATCCGGGCCTGCCCGACGACCCGGGCCACGGGATCGCGAAGAAGCAGATGCGACGGTTCGGCGGCATGCTGAGCTTCGAATTGCGCGACTCGACCCGACTGGTCGAACGCCTGAAGCGGCTCGAGGTCATCCTCCTCGCGGAGAGCCTCGGCGGGGTCGAGTCCCTGATCGAGCATCCCGCCTCGATGACCCACACGAGCGTGCCGAAGGAGCAGCGGGAGAAGCAAGGCATCACGGACGGGCTCGTCCGGTTCTCCGTCGGCCTCGAGGACGCGCAGGACCTGACCGAGGACCTCGGCCGGGCCCTTGGCTAGAGCGCGTCAGCGGGCCCGTTGCGGCGTCCACGCCCGGTGGCGCGGCCAGACCGTCGTCGCGTCGACCGTCAGGCCTATCGCGACGAGGCCGTACCCCGCGAGCGCCGCCGCAGGGAGGATGCCGCGGCCGACGCCCCAGGAGCGGACGAACGCGGTGGCTCCGGGATTCTGCAAGATCACCGCCGTCGTCGCGGCCGCGACCGCGAACAGGACGAGTGCCCCCGCATCGATCAGGTAGCGGGATCGAGGGTCGAGGTAGTTCGCGACGCGCCCGAACAGGATCGCATGGAGCGCGAGGACGGGCACGAAGGTCCAGGCCAGGTACGGGAACGCCGTCACGTACACCGCGATAAGCCACGCGTCGGTCGACGCGATCGCGTGATACTGCAGCGGGAGCACGACGACGGCGGCGAGGACCAACCCCAGCGTGAGGAGGAAGGCCCGCCATGCGACGGCCGCGTCGCCTTCCTTCGGATCTCGGGAGCGGAGGTGTCGCAGCCCGATCCAGAGGTCCGGCCACGCCGACACGTGCACGACCACCGCGACCCAGGCGAGGACCAGGTCGACGTACGTCGGCCCGAAGGAGGGCACGACGACGATCCAGCGGCCGACCGCGAACGAGGTCCAGAAGAGCGCCGCCCCGGTGCCGAGGAGGAGGGAAGCTCGCTGCAACTCTCGAGGCCATCCGGCCGTGCGCGAGGCACGCGGGTGGGGGAAGGAGCCCGCCATGTCCGGACCGAGGATGCGGCCGCGCGGACGATAATGCTTCCGTGCGGAATCGTCTCGGGTTGACAAACAACGGCGTGCGAGCGACGAAGTCGCGAACCTTAATACGCGCTTCCCAGATGCGCACCGCGCCATGGCCATCCGAGTGTACAACAGCCTCACGCGAAGGAAGGAGGCGTTCGCCCCGCTCCATGGCAACCGAGTCTCGATGTTCGTCTGCGGCTTGACGCCGCAGGACGAGACCCACATGGGCCATGCGAAGACCTACGTCGCGTTCGATGTTGTCGCTCGATACCTGCGCCACAAGGGCTTCCACGTGTTCTACCTGCAGAACGTCACGGACATCGAGGACCGCATCATCGACAAGATGAAGTCGACCGGCCGGGCGTGGAACGACATCGTCGGGCAGTACTTCGCGGAGTACCTGGGCGTCATGGCGCGACTACAGTGCACGTCCGTCGACGTGTACGCGTTCGCGACGGACTACATCGACGAGATCGTCGAGCAGATCGAGGGGCTAATCACGAAGGGACACGCATACCGCGCGGACGACGGGAGCGTATACTTCGACACGACGACGTTCTCGGGCTGGGGCAAGTTGAGCGGCCAGAAGGTCGAGGAGCTCCGTCCGGGGGCGCGCGTCGCGGTCGAGGAGCGGAAGCGACATCCGGCGGATTTCGTCCTCTGGCGGGCGCAGAAGCCCGGGGAGCCGGCGTGGGACAGCCCGTGGGGCAAGGGCCGGCCCGGGTGGCACATCGAGGACACCGCGATCACGATCCGTCACTTCGGACCGCAGTACGACCTCCACGGCGGCGCAACGGAACTCCTCTTCCCGCACCACGAGGCCGAGATCGCCCAGGCGGAGTCGTACACCGGCGTCACGCCGTTCGTGAAGGTCTGGATGCACGGCGGGATGGTCATGGTCAAAGGCGAGGAGATGCACAAGTCCCTCGGAAACTACTGGCCCGTAACGGCGGCCTTGAAGCTCTATGAGCCGGAGGTGATCCGATTCTTCCTCGTCAACGTCCAGTATCGAGGCCCCATCGACTTCACGCCGGAGCTGCTCGACGAAGCGAAGCGCTCCTACGAGCGCCTGCGCGAGACGGTCCGGACCGTGGACGCAGAGCGACGGCGAGCGCCGGAATCGGGTAAAGCGGACCGCGAGCTCCGCGCCGCGACGAAGAAAGCCCTCGCAGACTTCGATGCGGCGATGTCGGACGACTTCAACACCCGCGAGGCAATCGCGGTCCTGTTCGACTTCGCCCGCGCCGCGAACAAGGCGATCGAGACGGGGGCCGGACGAGCCGCGCTCGACGAGACCGCGGCGGCCTTCCGGACCGTCGGAGACATCCTCGGGCTGTTCCTCACGCCCGCTGCCGGTGCGGATCGCGTGGACGGGCTCGTGGACGTGGTCGTGGCGCTCCGCGAGGACGCGCGGAAGCGAAAGGATTTTGCCGCGGCGGACCGGATCCGGGACGCGCTGGGAGCCCTCGGCATCGTCCTCGAGGACACCCGCGACGGGGTCCGTTGGAAGCGCAAATAGGACCCGGCCTGGAGGCCGTTCTACGGGTCGCCATCCGATGTTCTCATGGACGGGAATGGGACGTCGAAAACGACCGTGCTAATCCTTATAAATAACCCATCCCGAAAATGCCCTCGCTGCGAAGGCCTGTTTTCTCCATAGAAACCGAGGTCCGAACGTTTATAGCATGGCGGCGCATACTCCGGACATCCTCCGGATGGGATGCGAGAGGCCATCGAAACGAGGGTCTGGAAGGTTGCGAATTAGATGGTAGAAGAGGCCGCCTACGACGCCCGGCAAATCCAAGTTCTCGAGGGCTTGCAAGCGGTCCGAAAACGCCCGGCGATGTACGTCGGGAGCGTCGACGCACGGGGCCTCCACCACCTCGTCCACGAGGTCGTCGACAACTCGATCGATGAGGCGATGGCGGGCTTCTGCAAGAACATCCAGGTCACCCTCAACGCGGACGGATCCGTGACCGTCGCGGACGACGGACGCGGCATCCCGGTGGACATCCATCCGAAATATGGCGTGCCCGGCGTCGAGCTCGTCCTGTCGCGGATGCACAGCGGCGGGAAGTTCGAACGAAAGATGTACCGCGTGTCCGGCGGCTTGCACGGCGTCGGCTTGTCCGTCGTGAATGGCCTGAGCGAATGGCTCGAGGTCCGCGTGCGGCGGGACGCCAAAGAGTATCGGATGCGGTTCGCCCGCGGGCAGAAAGCGTCGAACCTCGAGGTCGTCGGCCCGGCCGAGGGCACCGGCACGATCATCACGTTCCGTCCGGACCCCGAGGTCTTTGAGACCATCGAGTTCGACTACGACACCCTCGCCAAGCGCCTCCGCGAGCTCGCGTTCCTGAACGCCGGGTTGCGGATCATCATCGTCGACAAGGTCCACGGGCGCGGGGACGTCTTCCAGTATAACGGCGGGATCGCGGAGTACGTGAAGTGGATCAACCGGGCGAAGAACCCGCTCCACCCGGACCCGATCCGATTCGCGAAGGAGTCGGACGGCACGCACGTCGAGGTCGCGATGCAGTACCACGACGGCTACAACGAGTCGATCTTCACGTTCGTCAATAACATCGATACCGTCGAAGGCGGGACCCATCTGGTCGGGTTCAAAGCGGGCCTCGCGCGGACGTTCATCAAGTACGCGAAGGACAACAAGTTCCTGAAGCAAGGCGAGAGCCTTGAAGGCGACGACGTCCGAGAGGGCCTGACCGCGATCTTGAACCTCAAGATGCCCGAGCCGCAGTTCGAAGGGCAGACGAAGATGAAGCTCGGGAACTCCGACGTGAAGGGGATCGTCGAATCGATCGTCTACGAGAAGTTGGGCGAATTCTTCATGGAGACCCCGAAGGTCGCGGAAATCTGCATCGGGAAGGCGGTCTTGGCCGCGCAGGCGCGGGAGGCGGCTCGGAAGGCGCGGGAACTCACGCGCCGCAAAGGGCTCCTGGACGGGTTCAACCTCCCCGGCAAGCTCGCGGACTGCCAAGAGCGCGACCCGGCGAAGTCGGAACTTTTTATCGTGGAAGGGCCAAGTGCGGGCGGGAGTGCGAAACAGGGCCGGAGGCGGGAATTCCAAGCAATCTTGCCGTTGCGGGGGAAAATCCTGAACGTCGAGAAGGCCCGACTCGACCAAATGCTGAAGAACGAGGAGATCCGGACGCTCATCACCGCCATCGGCGCCGGGATCGGCGACGAGTTCAACCTCGCGAAGGTCCGGTACCACAAGATCATCACAATGGCCGATGCCGACGTCGACGGGCAGCACATTACGACCCTGCTCCTCACCCTCTTCTTCCGCTACATGCGGCCCATGATCGACGCCGGATACGTGTACATCGCGCAGCCGCCGCTGTACAAAATCCGGAAGGGCAAGGAGACATTCTACGCGTACACGGAGAGGCAGCGGGAGGAGATTGCGCGTCAAGTCGGGGACAAGGGTGTTACGTACCAGCGGTACAAAGGCCTCGGAGAGATGAACGCCGACGAGCTGTGGGAGACGACCATGGACCCCGCGCGGCGCCTCTTGAAACAGGTCACGATCGACGACGCCTTGGCCGCGGACGCGCTGTTCTCCGTCCTCATGGGAGAGGCGGTCGAGCCACGGCGCGAGTACATCCAGGAGCACGCGAAGGAAGTCGTGAACCTGGACATCTAGGGGTCGCACGATGCCGGAGGAGGCCCAGGAACCGACGCGGCGGGTCACCCGCCAGCCGATCGAGCAAGAGATGGAGCGCTCGTACATCGATTATGCCATGTCGGTCATCGTCGGACGGGCGCTCCCGGACGTCCGGGACGGCCTGAAGCCGGTCCAGCGACGAATCCTCCACGCGATGAACGAGACGGGTGCGTCGTCGACGAGCCAGCGGCGGAAGTCGGCCCGCGTCGTCGGAGACACGCTCGGGCGGTACCATCCGCACGGCGACACGGCGGTCTACGACGCCCTCGCCCGCATGGTGCAGAACTTCTCGCTGCGCTACCCGCTCATCGACGGCCAGGGAAACTGGGGCAGCACGGAGGACGAACCCGCGGCGATGCGGTATACCGAGTGCCGCCTCTCGAAGATCGCCGAGGAGCTCCTCCAGGACATCGACAAGGAAACGGTCGACTGGATGGACAACTTCGATGGCACGATGCGAGAGCCGACGGTCCTGCCCGCCAAATTCCCGAACCTCCTCGTGAACGGGTCGAGCGGCATCGCGGTCGGCATGGCGACGAACATCCCGCCGCACAACCTGCGGGAAGTCGTCGACGCGCTGCTGACGCTCATCGAGAACCCGGGCGCGGAACTCCAGGACCTGTACAACCCGGACGCCGGTCCGATCCGCGGGCCCGACTTCCCCACGGGCGGCATCCTGTACGGCGCCGAAGGCGTCGCGGATGCGTACAAGGCGGGTCGCGGGCTCATCCGGATCCGGGCGACCGCCCACGTCGAGGAGGCGGGCCACGACAAGGCGCGGATCGTGATCACCGAGATCCCGTACATGGTCAACAAGGCGGCCCTCGTCGAGTCGATCGCCTTGCTCGTGAAGTCGAAGAAGATCGAGGGCGTCGTGGACCTTCGGGACGAGAGCGACCGGGAGGGAATGCGGATCGTCCTCGAGCTGAAGCGGGACGCGGTCGAGGACGTCGTCCTGAACCAACTGTACCACCACACGCAGATGGAGCAGACGTTCGGCGTGATCAACCTCGCCCTCGTCGACGGCCAGCCGAAGATCCTCAGCCTGAAGGAGACGCTCCAATCGTACGTCGACTACCGGATCACGATCGTGCGGCGCCGGACCGATTACGACCTTCGGAAGGCCCGCGAGCGCGAGCATATCGTCGAAGGCCTCATCACCGCGGTCGACCACATCGACGAGGTGATTCGGCTCATCCGCCACTCCCGCGATGCCGCCGAAGCTCAATCGAGTCTCATGAACCGCTACCTGCTGAGCGAAGACCAGGCGAAGGCGGTCCTCGCGATGACGTTGCGGCAGCTGACCGGCCTCGAGATCGAGAAACTGCGGCAGGAGCGGGCCGAGTTGAAGAAGAAGATCGAGGACTTCGAGGCAATCCTGTCGTCTCGCGAGCGCATCCTGGAGATCATCAAGGCGGAACTCCTCGAGGTCAAGCAGAACTACGGGGACGAGCGGCGCACGGCCGTCGAGGCGCAAGCCTACGACATGGAGGTCGAGGACCTGATCCCCGAGGAAGACGTCATCGTCACGTTCACGAACACGGGATACGTCAAGCGGGTCCCCGCGCAGATGTTCCGGACGCAGCGACGCGGCGGAAAAGGCGTGACGGGCATGGAGACGAAGGAAGAGGACTTCGTCGTGAACCTCTTCATGGCGTCGACCCATGAGCACATCCTCTTCTTCACGAACAAGGGACAGTGCTTCTGGCTCAAGACGTACCGTCTTCCCGTGGGGACTCGATACGCGAAAGGCAAGCCGATCGTGAACCTCCTCCCGCGCCTCGCCCCGGAGGAAAAGATCCTGGACATGATCGCCGTACGAGAGTTCGACGAGCGCCGGACGATCGTCTTCTCGACGAAGCTCGGAAAGATCAAACGAACCCGGCTGGACGCCTTCAAGCGGCCGAACATCCGAGGGATTCGGGCGATCGCGCTGAACCAGGGGGACGACCTGGTGGAGGCCCGGATCGCGGAAGGCGATGAGGAGGTCATCCTCGCGTCGGCGAGAGGCTACGCGAACCGGTTCGGCCTTCGGGACGTGCGCCCGATGGGCCGGACCGCCGCCGGAGTGCGCGGGATGCGGCTCCGGAAGGACGACCGCGTCATCTCCATGGCCCTTGTCAAGAACGAGGAGACGGAGCTGCTGACCGTCCTCGAGAGCGGATACGGGAAGCGGACGAAGGTGAAGGAATACCGCAAGACTCGCCGAGGCAGCCAGGGCGTCGTGACGACGAACATGAAGGTCGCGCAGAGCCCGGTGGTGGGCGTCTTCGAGGTCGAGCCTGGGGACGAACTCCTCGTCACCACGGTCGGCGGCATCGTGATCCGCTGCCCGGTGGACGACATCCGGGAGACGGGGCGAGCGGCCCGCGGCGTCCGGATCCAACGGTTGAACGCGGGGGACAAGGTCACCGCGGTGGTACGGCTCGTGACCCCCGAGGAAGAGGCCGCGGCGACCGGGGAGCCGGCGCCGCCCGCCGCGCCCTGAGTCACGCGAGCGTGATGCCAAGTCCCGGTGCGGGAGAGGCGACGAGGTCCCCGTTTTCGAACCGCAGCCCCGACGACGGATCGGCCGCGAGGTTGAAGTGGGAATCGAGGTCGATCCATCGGACGTTCTTCTGCGCGAGGGCGAACGCCAACCCGGCGGCGATGGACAGCTGCGGCTCCCCCATGCATCCGACCATCGTGGGGTATCCCGCGGACTCGCAGATCGTGTTCACCTCGGCCGTCGGGACGATCCCGCCGTGCTTCATCAGTTTCAGGTTCACTCCGCGCGCAGCGTTGGCCCATCGGAGCTTCTTCGCATCGTCCGCGGTGAGGACCATCTCGTCGGCCATGATCGGGATGGGCGAGGACTCCGTCAGAGCGCGCATCCCTTCCCAGTCGTCCACCGGGACCGGCTGCTCGAAGATCATGACCCCTTCTCCCCGGAGGTGGCGCGCGAACGCGAGGGCGTCGTTCCAGGAGTAGCCTCCGTTCCCGTCCACCCGGAATTCGATTTCCGGCCCGACCGCCCGGCGAATCGCCTTCACTCGTTTCACGTCCTCCCTCCAGTCTCGGCCCACCTTGATCTTCAGCGCCCGGAATCCGACACCGACCCAGCGTTCCGCGCGCGCGACCGCGGATGCGGTGTCCATGATGCCGATCGTCATGTCGGTCCGCATCCGGTCCCGCTTCGCGCCGAGGTAGACATGCAGCGGCTTGCGGGCCTCCTGGGCCGCGAGGTCGTGGAGGGCGATGTCCAGCGCCGCCTTCGCGCTCGGCATCCCGGGGATGGCGCGGTCCGCCCAATCCCGGATCTGGGACGGGCGGTCGAACTCGAGGCCCATCAGGGACCGGGCGAACGTCTGCATGGCGTTCAACGCGGAGTGGATGTTCTCCCGCGTTACGTCCGTCGGGGCCGCGCACCCCTGTCCGACCCGGTTGCCCGAATGGACGGAGAGGAACACGACCTCGGAGATCGCGGACGAACCGCGCGCGATCGTGAACGGCTCCTTCCGCTGGAGCGTCATCGGGAGGAACTCGATCAGGTCGATCCGCACGCCGCCCGAACAGACGACGGCGAATATCAAGGTGCCCCGACGGCCCGGCTCCGGAATCCGAGACCCGAGGGCCCGTCGGATGGGACGAGGACGCCTAGAGCATCATCAACATGCCCGCCGTGGCCTTCATTGGCCCGACGCGCGTCCTCGATGGATCGGGAAGCGCGTCAGGTCCGATGAACTTGCGGACGCTCCGGCCGACGCCGGGCCGACTTCGCCCACTTCGTCCGGGGGTAGTGCCGACAGAATTTCGTGAACGAACACTCCGGACACCGCGGGCCGATCGGCCGGCAGATGTCCTTCCCGAAGCGGATGAAGAGCTCGTTGATATGGAGCCAGTAATCCTTCGGGATCGTCCGCATGAGCCGCTGCTCGGTCTTCTCGGGGCTCTTGGTCCGCACGAGCCCCAGGCGGTTGCTCACCCGGTGGACGTGGGTATCCGTCGGAATCCGCGGCTCCCCGTAGCCGTAGACGAGGACGCAGTTCGCGGTCTTCGGCCCGACCTGCGGCAGCTCGATCAGTTCCTCGTACGTCCGCGGCACGGAACCGCCGTGGCGGTCGAGCAGCGCCCGGCTGACCTTCTGAATCTGCACGGCCTTCTGACGGTAGAAACCGACGGGCTTGATCAACCGCTCCAGATCCGCCGCGTCGGCGTCCGCGATGGACCGGGGCGTGTCGTACTTCGCGAAGAGCCGCCGGGACGCGATTTCCGTCTTCTCGTCCCGGGTCCGCTGCGACAGGATCGTCGAGATGAGGACGAGGAACGGGTCCTCGCGCTCCGCCACGATCTTCGCAAGCGCCGTCCCGCCCTCGCGAAGGTCCCCCGCGGGCAGGTATCGGCGGGAGAGATCCCGCATGATGAACTCGATCCGGTCACGGGCGGACGCCGAGGTGCTCAAGGGCCTCCCCCGCGGTGTAGATCGAGCCGGTGATCAGGACGACGTCCTCCGGAAGTGCGGCCGAGAGGGCCGCATCGATCGCCTCGCGGACGGCCGGTACGACCGTGGCCTCCGCGTACGGGCGGAACGCGGCGGCGACCTCCTTCGGATCGAACGCGCGGGGGGTCTTCGGTCGGCACGCGATGACTCGCTCGGCGAGCGGTCCGAGGGCGCCCGCCATCGTTCGCAGGTCCTTGTCGTTCAGGATGCCGGCGACGAGGATCGCCCGGCGGCCCGGGAAGACCTCCTTCATCGCGGCCGCCACCGCGATGGCGGCGGGCCCGTTGTGCGCCCCGTCCACGACGACGGTCGGATTCTCGCGAACGACCTCGAAGCGGGCGGCCCACCGCACGGCCGCGATGCCGGCACGGATCGCCTCATCGCCGAGCGGGAGCCCGGCCGCCCGAAGCTCCGTCAGGGCCGCCACCGCGACGGCGAGGTTCTCCGACTGGAACGGTCCCAGGAGCGGCGTGTGGACTTCAATCGATCCGAACGCGCCGCGTACCGCGACTTCCTGGCCACCCGGCCGTCGGGGCCCTCGCTCGAACCGGACGTCGCGGCCGACCACGGAGAGCGGCGCGTGCACCTCGCGGCATCGCGCCTCGATGACCGGGAGCGCCGGCTGGTCCACGGTGACCGCGCGGGAGGACGGCTTGATGATCCCCGCCTTCTCCCGGGCAATCCGCTCGACGGTCTTCCCCAGATGGTCCGTGTGCTCGAGGTCGACCCGTGTGACGACGGAGACGAGCCCGTCGACGACGTTCGTCGCGTCCATCCGGCCCCCCATGCCGACCTCGATGACCGCGACGTCGACGCGCCGTTCCCGGAAGTACTGGAATGCCATCGCCGTCGTGACCTCGAAGAACGTCGGATGATCGATCGGGCGTGCGGCCGTCATCGCATGAATGGCGGGCTGCATCCCGGACCAGAGCCGCAACACGTCGTCGTCCGAGATTGGCTCGCCGTCCACCCGGATCCGTTCGTTGAAGCGGATCAGATGGGGCGACGTGTACAGGCCGACTCGGTACCCCGCGGACCGGAGGGCCGAGGGGATCGCCGAGCAGGGAAAGCAGTCGGCGGATGTTGTCCAGGCCGAGCTTGATGCCGAACCGCTCAAGCCGGTACAGATGGTCGAGGGTCGCCTGATAGTCCATCGGACGCGCGGGGGCTAACGGACCTTGCGGGTTAAACCTTGGCGCGATCGACGGGCCGTCGTCCCGATTTTCCGAGGGAGGACGACAGATATATACCGCGCACGGCAATCGTCGCGGCGATGCATCCGGCGGAGCGTCTCCGCGGCGTGAAGAGCATGAAGCTGCAGGGCAAGACGATCGTCCTCGGGGTCACGGGGAGCATCGCCGCGGTCGAGTGCGTCAAGCTCGCGCACGAGCTGATCCGCCATGGGGCCGAGGTCCACGCGGTCATGACGCGATCCGCGACGTCCATCCTCCACCCGAACGCGCTCGAGTACGCGACGGGCCGGCCGGTCGTCACGGAGATCACGGGCTCGATGGAGTACCTCATCCTGTGCGGAAGGGACGGGAAAGCGGATCTCCTCCTCGTCGCGCCCGGCACGGCGAACACGATTGGCAAGATCGCCCAGGGGATCGACGACTCGACCGTGACGACGTACGCGACGAACGCCCTCGGCTCGGGCATCCCGATCCTCGTCGCCCCCGCCGCGCACGAGTCGATGATCGACAGCCCCGCCGTGGCGGCAAACCTGCGGCGGCTCAAGGAACTCGGAGTCGAGCTGATCGAGCCGAAGCGAGAGGAGGACAAGGCGAAGATGGCCGATGTGGATACGATCGTCGCGCGGGTCATCCGCCGCCTCGGCCCGAAGGACCTCGCGGGCATGAGCGTCCTGGTCGTCACGGGCGCGACCGTCGAGCCCATCGACGACATCCGCATCGTGACCAACCGGTCGACGGGCGGCACCGGCATCGAACTGGCGAAGGTCGCCTACGAGCACGGAGCCGACGTGGAGCTCTGGCTGGGACGACACGAGACGCCGGTCCCCTCCTGGCTTGCGTACAAATCGTTCGCGACGACCGCCGACCTGGCGGCGATGGCGGAGAAGGCGGACGCGGATATCTGCGTCGTGCCCGCCGCGGTGGCGGACTTCACCCCCGCGAAAAGGGAAAAGGGCAAGATCCCGACTCGCGAGGGCGGTCTCACGCTCGATCTCCAGCCCACGCCGAAGCTCCTCGAGCGGTTCCGAAAGGGAGCGCGGAAAGCGCTCGTCGGTTTCAAGGCGGAGGCGGGGGTGACGAGCGCTGAACTCAAGTCGCGGGCGATGGCGCTCCTGAAAGAGGCCGACCTGGACCTCGTCGTCGCGAACGACATCTCGAAGGTGCGGGGCGACATGACGTCCGTCACGATCTTCGACCGCAAAGGCCAGTCCGACACGTTCGATGGGTCGAAAGCGCTCGCGGCGGAGCGGGTCTGGCGGGCAATCCTCCATGGTGTCCGAGGGTGAGGCGTTCTGTCCGGGACACGTGACCGCGTTCTTCGAAGTCGTTGAGGACCCGGATCCTCGGAAGAAAGGATCCCGCGGCGCGGGACTCTGCCTCGGCCTCGGGGTCCACACGGTCGCGCGGGTGCGGGAGGCGACGAGGCCGTCGATTGATATCCTGGTGAACGGAAGGCGCGCCACCGCCGACGTCACGCGGAAGGTCGCGGAGAAAATCTCGGCGGGAGGCTCGTTCGAAGTCAAGATCCTGAGCGAGTCCCCTCTCCCCGTCTCGCAGGGCTTCGGCGTGAGCGCTGCCGCGGCCCTGAGCACCGCGTTGGCCCTGGACGATGCGCTTGGTCGGGGCACGCCCCGAGCCGAACTCGTGGCGATCGCCCACGAGACGGAGGTCGAGTGCGGCACGGGCCTCGGGGACGTCGTGCCCGCCTCGCTCGGCGGGATGGACCTCCGATGGAAACCGGGCGCGCCGGGCCACGCCGAGGTACGGACGTTCCGCGTCGAGGCGAATCTCCTCCTCGCGGTCCTCGGGCCGGAAATGCCGACACGGTCTGTGATTCGAGATCCGAAGAAGATCGAGGCGATCAATCGCGTGGGTGGCGCGTGCGTCGACGCGTTTGCCGCGCAGCCGACACTCGACCGGCTGTTCGACCTCGGGGTTCGGTTCGCCGAAGAGTCGGGTCTCGCGAGCAAGACCGTCCTCGAAGTCATCCACGCGAGTCGGATGTTCGGGCGGGCGACGATGGCGATGCTCGGCAACTCCGTTTTCGCGACGGGCAACCGAGAGCATCTCGCGACCCTCTACCTGAAGTTCGGGACGCTCCAACGGTGCGAGGTCGACAACGAGGGTGCGCGGGTCCTGTAGTCAATCGGCCAAGGTGAAGAGTCGATCGTCCCCGCCGACGTCGAACAGCCCGAGCCGGGCACCCGCGTCGAGCCAGCCGTGAGCGTAGTTGATGTTGGCGAGCGCCTTGTCGAGTTCGCCCTTCGCCCGGAAGTGCTTTGCGTCCTCGTAGTACGCGCGGGCCATGCCCACGAAGTCCTCCGCCACCTTTCGGAGATGGGAGCGAGCGGGGACGGCAATCGCCGCCTTCGCGAGCGCCTGCTCGGTGAGCGAGATATCCTTGTCAACGAGATCCCGCAAGGCCACGCGCGTTGATGCGCCGGACCGACTAAAGGCTTTCCGCCGCGCTCAGTCCTCGATGACCTTCACGCTCTCGCCCCCGTGGCGAGTCTCCCGCGGCCGTACCTCGACCATCAGCGGCATCTGGAGCCCGCCTCCCGTCATGATGGCCACGCCGATCGGGAGGCGCGAGATCTCCTCCGCCATGGCCGTCGTCAGTCCCTCGACGCTCGCGATGATCGCCTTCAGGTCGTTCGGGTTCGTGACCTTTAGGATGATCTGCGTGTTGCACTGACTCAGCACGTTCTTGTCGACCTTCGCCGCGCGCTGCGTGATGACTACGAGTCCGAGGCCGAATTTCCGCCCTTCCGATGCGAGCGTCCGAAAGACCTTGGACGACGCGACCTGCCCGACCTGGGGACAGAAATTGTGCGCCTCCTCGACGACGAGCATCATCGGCGGGATGCGACCGACCTTGCGGAGCTCGAACATCGCGGTCGCGAGGCGGTTGACGACGAGCTCCTGGATGTCTGGGGGAACGCCTTTCAAGTTGATGATCGTCGTCTTGCCTTTGATCACGAGTTCGTCGATCCGCGTGCCTTCCTTCGCGAAGATCTCGACCTCGCTGAGGTATTCGAGCTCATCGATCAGCGAGGCGTTCTGGGGGTCGTCTTCGCGCTCGAGGACACGGATGATGTCGCGGATCGTGTAGTCCTTCGTCGCCTGCCGCAAGAG
>VBMM01000031.1 GCA_005878415.1 Methanobacteriota archaeon | reverse complement strand
GAACAGCTCCCGGGCCGTTTCCTGGGCTCGGGTGACGACCTCGGATTCGTCCACGGTCCGGACGACGCCGTCCGACATGAGGACGTGGCCATCGACGATCGTCGCCCGCACATCGCTCCCCCGGCAACTGTAGACGAGGTGACTGATGACGTTAGCGGGATAAAAAGGCGTAGTGTGCGCGCCCTTGAGTGACACGACCGCGAGGTCTCCGCGTTTCCCCACCTCGATCGATCCAATCTCGCTGTCGGCACGAAGCGCTCGGGCTCCGTCGATCGTCGCGAGATCGAGGACCGACTGCGCCGGGAGAAGGGCCGCGTCCCACCGCGTCGCCTTGTGGAGGAGGCCGGTGATCTTCATCGTCTCGAACATGTCCATCCCGTTATTCGAGATGGGAGAGTCCGTGCCGAGTCCTGTCGGAACGCCCGCGTGAATCATCTCGGGGACGGGCGCGACTCCACCCGAGGCGAGCTTCATGTTCGAGATCGGGCAGTGGGCGATGCTCACCCCGTGGCGGGCGAGCGTCCGCACCTCGTTGATCGTCACCCATACGCAATGCGCGGCCGTCAGTCCGGCGTCGAGGAAGCCGATCTTCTCGAGCCACTCGACGGGACGCAGACCGGTCTTCGTCCGGTGGCCTTCGACCTCCCCGCGCGTCTCTGACAGATGCGTGTGCATCCGGACGCGATGACGCGAGGCGACCTCTTTCGCCCCGGCGTACGTCTCCTCGGAGGCGGCGTAGACACCTTGGACTCCCACGGACGGGGTCACGAGCGGATCGCCCTTGTGCTTCGCGACGAACTGTTCCGCGTTCTTCACAGGATTCCCGTGCTGCGTCGTCACGGCCTCGTCGAGGGTCACCCACGACAGGAAGCCGCGCATGCCGGACTCCCTCGCGGCGCGCGCGACCTCGTCCTCCCAGTAGAAGAGGTCGTGGAAGCTCGTCGTCCCGGACCGGATCATCTCGACGCATCCCAGGAGTGCGCCGACCTGCACGTCTCGCCGCGTGAGTTTCGCGTCGATCGCGGAAGCCCGGGAGATCATCTCCTCGAGCGGGACGTCGTCCGCGATCCCCCGGAGGAGCGTGTTCGCGACGTGTTGATGAAGGTTGACGAAGCCCGGCAGGACCGCGCAGCCCGAGCAATCGATGACCTCGTCCGCGGTTGCCGCGACGGCGCCCACCGCCACGATCCGATCGCGGTCCACGAGGACGTCGCCCGTCACGATCCGCCGCCGGGCGTCCTGGGTGACGATGAGTCCGCCGCGGAGCAGGAGTGACAAGGCAACGGCGTCGATGGAACGTTGTGTAGAAAGGTTTTGCGGGCGCGCATCGATACGCCGGCGTGGACGAGTTCCCGGACGCCCTGGCTCGATGCCTTCGCCAAATTCCTCGCGGTCATGTTGCGACGTGCGGCGCGATTGCACGCGCCCTCGGTGACGTCCGCGCGGCACGAGCGGTCGCATCCTGGTTGACCGAGCACCCGGCGATCCCGGCCGCCCACCGAGTCGTCCGGGCCGACGGACGACCCGTACTGCCGGACGCGACGGAACGGCTCGCGGGTGAACGTGTCCCGGTTCGATCGGGCCGCGTGCCGGCGAATCGATTCGTGGCGATCATGACGGCCATGCCGCTCCTCGACCGGCTCCGGCGGGAACAGCGGCACCTCGCGTCCCTGGTGACCGAGGAAGACGCGGGCGGCGCCGCGGAGCGAATCGCGGGCGTCGACGTGGCGTACGACGCGGATCGGATGTATACGGCAGCGGTCTGCGTCGACGCGATCACGCTTGCCGTGGTCGAAGTCGCGATGGCCACGAGCGCCGTTTCGTTCCCGTACATTCCCACGTACCTTGCGCGGCGCGAGTTCCCGGGAATCGAGGCGGCGGTCCGTCGCCTTTCAAGGAAACCGGATGTCCTCATGGTGGACGGCCACGGAAGGTTGCATCCCGCGCGGTTCGGTGTCGCGTGCGACGTCGGCGTGCGCCTCGACATCCCGACGATCGGAGTGGCGAAGCATCCTCTCGCCGGACGGGCGATGAAGCCGTCCGGAGGGGACAAGGCCACGATTCCGATTGCACTCGGCGGTGACACCCGCGGCTATGCGTGGGTCCCTCCGGGCGCGGCCAGGCCCATCTTCGTCTCCATCGGTCACCGGATCTCCCTCGCGACGGCGCTCGACCTCGTGCGGCGGACGACGCAATCCCGGTATCCGGCACCGCTCGCGCTGGCCGATCGAGCATCCAAAGAAATGAAAAGGAATGAAAAACGGGAAAAGGGTGGGAAGCGGTGAGGCGCTACCGTCGCGGGTCACCGCGAGGGTTGTGCGGGCAAGCGGCCTATCTCTTCTTTTTCTTGCCCTTCTTCTTCTTGGCCACTTGTTTCCTCCCTGTCATCTATATCGTCTATGGGGTTTTAAAAGTAGCGAAGCCTCGATAAATCGGCCATTTTGCGAATTTTATAAAAAAGACGGGATGCGAGAGGCGAAACGAAACCGTTTTTTCTGCGCGAATGCATCGGAGAGTCGTGCGAATCATCGTCTTCGGAGCAGGAGCGATGGGGAGTTTCTTCGGCGGTCTCCTGTCGCGACGTCATGATGTGACGCTCATCGGAAGGGCCAAACACATGGCGGCGATCCGCGCGCGCGGCCTCCGGATCACCGGGAAGGCGGCGATGATCGCGAGGCCCCACACGGCCACGCGCGTTCCACCGGGAACCAAGCCGGAGCTCATTTTCGTCACGACGAAATCGTACGACACCGACAAGGCGATGATCGCGCTGCGTCCCTTCGTGGACGAGACGTTGTTCGTCACGGTGCAGAACGGCCTCGGGAACGCCGAGGCGATCGCGAAGGTCGCGAAACGAGTCGTCGCGGGGACGACGACACACGGGGTGACGTTTCTCGGGCCCGGCGAGATCCGCCACGCCGGCGTCGGCGAAACGGTCCTCGGTGCGTGGGTTGGCATCCGCGAGGCGGACCTCGTTCGCCTGCGCGACCTGCTCGCGGATGCCGGCGTCGTCGTGCGGATCACCGACGATGTCAAGACGGAGCTCTGGTCGAAGCTCGTCGTGAATGCGTCGATCAATCCGTTGGCCGCCCTCGCGGGCGTCCCGAACGGACGGCTCGTCCGCGACAAGGGTCTCCTCGCGAGCCTGGAGGCCGTGTGCCGCGAGGCCACGTCCGTCGCGAAGGCAGAGGGTGCCGCCGTCGATCCCGACGAACTGTACCACCGCTCCGTCCTCGTCGCACGCCGGACCGCCGCGAACCGCGGCAGCATGCTCCAAGACCTCGACCGTCACCGGCGTACCGAGATCGATTCGATCACCGGGGCCGTCCTCCGGGCCGCGGCACGACATGGAATCCCCGTGCCGCTCAACCGGGCTCTGCTGGCCCTGGTCCGCGCGCGGGAATCGGCGGGACGGGAGGCATCCCACGGGAACGTCACCGACTAAGCTTTATAGCGGACTATTTAACTCCCCTCCTCACCGACCCCCGTCTGCGCCCCTCGATCAGGAGCGGAGAGGGTTGGAGGTATGACCTTGGCGAAAATCAAGATCGAGAACGTGGTCGCGTCGACCTCCCTCGGGGAGGCGCTCGACCTCCAGGCAATCGCCCTCGCCCTCGGCGGCGCCGAGTACGAGCCGGAGCAGTTCCCCGGCCTCATCTACCGCCTGAAGGAGCCCAAGACGGCGACCCTCCTGTTCCGAAGCGGCAAGGTCGTCTGCACCGGCGCGAAGAGCCTCGAGCACGTCAAGACCGCGATCGACATGGTCGCGAAGCAGATCGAGGCCGCCGGCATCCCGATCAAGAAGAACCCGGAGATCGAGGTCCAGAACATCGTCGCCTCATCGGACCTCGGGACGGAGATCAACCTGAATGCGATCGCGATCTCCCTCGGCCTGGAGAAGGTCGAGTACGAGCCGGAGCAGTTCCCCGGACTCGTGTACCGGATCGACGAGCCGAAGGTCGTCGTGCTTCTGTTCGGCAGCGGCAAGCTCGTCTGCACGGGCGCGCGGAAACCGCAGGACGTCGAGCAGGCCGTCGAGAAGATCACCCAGGAGCTCAAGGCCGCCGGACTCCTCCGTTGAGCTCAAACGTCGTCCGCAGGAGGTCCGATGAAGGAAATCCGGTCGGAGATCGACATCGAGGCCTCCGCGGGCCGTGTCTGGGATTCGCTCACGGACTTCTCCGCGTTCCCGGATTGGAATCCGTTCATCCGACGGATCTCCGGCGAAGCGAAGGTCGGCACGAAGCTCGAGGTGTTCATGCAATCCTCCGGGACCCGGGGGATGACGTTCCGACCGACGGTGCTGAAAGCGGAACGAAACCGCGAACTCCGGTGGCTCGGCCATCTCGCCGTTCCCGGATTGTTTGACGGCGAGCACATCTTCGAGATCGAGGAACTCAGGGCGAAGCACGTGCACTTCGTCCAGCGCGAGCGGTTCCGGGGCATCCTCGTCCCGCTTCTAGCACGGAGCCTGGATCGCGACGCGAAGCGAGGCTTCGAGGAGATGAATCGGGCGCTTCGCACCCGGGCGGAGTCGATCGCGCCAATCTGATCCCGTGGGAAGTCGGCGGGCGAGAAGGCTTATCTCGGCGGCGGGCTACGTCTCGCCGCGCGGGTGTGGACGACGGCGCGGACACCGATTTTCGACAACCACATCCATCTTCGGGCCGAGTTCCAGGGCGTCGCAGCCGCGAAGGCGTTCGAGCAAGCCGGCGGCACGGCGATGCTGCTGACCCATACGCCCTACGACGACGTCCCGATCCGGCGCGGCGACGATTTCGCGGTGGCGTACGACAAGACACTCGCGATGGCGGATGCGGTGCGCTCGACGACATCGCTTCAGGTGTTCGTCGCCCTCGGCCCGTACCCGGTCGAGTTCCTCGCCCTCCGAGAGGCGATTGGACCGCAACCGGCCATGGAGGCGATGCGGGGGGGGATCGACGAAGCCGCGCGCCATATCGCCGAGGGCCGTGCGATTGCATTCGGAGAGATCGGACGACCGCACTTCCCGGTCGCCGCCGACGCCATCTCGGCGTGCAACGACGCCCTCGAGTATGCGATGCGACGCGCGAGGGAGCTCGGATGCGCGGTCGTCCTGCACACGGAGGATCCGACGCCGCAGACGTTCGCGGAATTCGCCGAGATCGCATCGAGGGCCGGCCTCGCCGCTGACCGGATCGTGAAACATCACTCGACGCCGCTCACGCGACCGGAGGATACGCACGGCGTCGTGCCCTCGATCCTCGCGAAGGAGGATCTCGTGAAGACGGCCCTTCGAGGGAGTCCGCGATTCCTGCTCGAGACGGACTACATCGACGACCCCCGACGGCCGGGTGCGGTGCTCGGCCCGGCCACCGTCCCGCGGAAGACGCGGGCCTGGCTCGAGAGCGGCGTCCTCAAGGAAGACGAGGCGTGGCGGATCCACAAGGACCTCCCCGAGCGGACGTACCGCATCGAATTTCGCGAGTGACGCGCCTCGAGCACGGAGCTTCCCGTGTCACGAGTGTCGCACGTGGAACCCTTTCGGGTCGCCTCGCGGCGCCGTCCACGAGATCTCGACGTCCGTCACCTGAGCGTTCGGCTGAGACCCCCGGTTCCACTCGATGCACGCCTCGATGACGGACCGGTCGCCCTCGAAGACCGCCTCGACGCTCCCGTCGGGGAGGTTCTGCACGTATCCGTCGAGGCCGAGCGACTCCGCCTTCTCCGCGCAGTGCGCGCGGAAGTAGACGCCCTGCACGTGGCCGCGGAAGATCACGCGGGCCCGGCCCTTCACGGAATCGGCACATCGAGACCGACGGAAAGAACTTTACGAAACCGCTCGGTTCGTAACCGAGGGACCCCATGAGTCGCGTCTTCGATCCGGACGAGCTGTATCCGCTCGCCGACGGCGGGATCGACTGGGTCTTCTACTTCCGAAAATCCGAGGTCCCTCGCCGGGAACTCGAGGTGGTTGCGCGAGCCAAACGAGAGAAGTTCCTCCGCCTCGCCGTCACCTTCGGTTCGACCGACCTCGACTCGCGGCAATATCGAAGCACGACCGCCATCCATCTCTGGCAGATGGACAACCTCCCGTCGAAGATCTCGTGGCGTACGGTGTTCGTTCACGTCTTCACCCATGAGCCCCTGCATCACGCGATCGGCCGGTCCTTGGCCGAGATCGCCGACGGCGGAGATCAGGAATGGGTCATCCGCAAGCTGGGCGACGGCCGGTGGTGGTAGTCGGAGTGCGCGGCGACCGCGTCGACCGATGGGGCGCCATCTCGGGGCGAACCGGTCTCGGGGCGCACCTGTAAAGAACGTTATTATACGCGCCTCCGCTATCGCTGCACCCCCACGGCGGGTTCTTGAATGAAGCGGATCAAGGTCCAAGACCTCCGCGTCTCGGACTACATGTCCACGGACCTTGTGACCGGGGCGCCGGACGACACGATCGGGGACCTCCTCGGCAAGATGAAGACGAAGGACATTCACGAGATCCCCGTCCTGGACCGGAAGAGGCTCGTCGGCATCGTCACGATGCGCGAGCTGATGCGCCGCCGGAATTCCCCGCCGTCGACGAAGGCCTCGACGGTCCTGCAGGTCGGGCCCCAGGTCCCTCCGGAGGCGACGTTGCCCGAGGCCGCGGAGAAGATGATCTCCGCCGGGTTCCGGGCGATCCCCGTGGTGAAGGGAAAGGCCCTCGTCGGCATCCTATCCCGATCGGATCTCGTGCGGGCCCTCGTGGAGACGCGCGCCCTCGAAGGGGTCGTCGCCCGGGACTTCATGACGCCGAACCCACAGTGCGTCGCGGAGGACGATACGGTCGAGCACGCGGTCCAGATCATGCGGTCCCTCGGCGAGCGCTCCGTGCCCGTCGTCGACAAGAACCGTCACCTGCGGGGCGTCGTCGGGATGAAGGACGTCGTGGACCTGTTCGCCCGGCCGAAGCAGCGCGAGCAGTACGGTGAGCGGGTCGGCCGAGAGGAGAAGGTCACAGTCGAGGTGAAAGGAGTCATGCGGTATCCGCCGCTGACCATCGGACCCGATGCGGACGTCCACCACGCCGCGGAGCTCATGGCGAAGCATCACGTCTCCTCGATCATCGTGACGGAGGAGGACGAGCCGATCGGAATCATCACGACGCAGGACCTGATGCAATTCCTGGCGAGCCTGCGGGAACGCGAGCAGCTGTTCGTCGAGATCGGCGGCCTCGAGGACGAGCCGAAGGACACGTACGACGAGATCTACGCGGTCGTCCAGAAGGAGATGCGGCGCATCGCCCAGCTCGTGCAGCCGAGGACCCTCGCGATCCACATCCAGAAGTACAAGCCCGAGGGCGACCGCTGGAAGTATTCGCTCCGAGCGCGTTTCACCACGTCCCACCGGATCTACTACGCCCACCACTTCGACTGGGACCTGCACGCCGCCTTGGCCGACCTCCTCGACACGCTGTACAAGCGGATCGTGAAGGAAAAGGAGCGCAAGGTCACGGAGCGCAAGCGGCATCACCTGTCGTCAACGTAGGTTCCAGTAGGCGCCGTGAGCGCGCTTCGTCGCCTCGATCGCGGCGCGGCCGCGAACCTTGTCGTCGAAGACCTCCGTGAGGGCGAGGTCAACCGTCCGCCCCTGGAGGCGGCCCACGACCCCCGCGAGGACTTCGGCGAGCGCGTCGAGGTGGTAGCCGCCTTCGAGGGCGATCGCGATTCGGTTGCCGCAGAGGCGGGACGCGGCATTCGCGGCACGCGATACGAGCTCCACGTACCCGGGCGACGAGAGGGTGAGCGAGGTCAGCGGGTCCCGGTAGTGCGCGTCCACGCCCAAGCTCATGAGCACGACGTCGGGTCGGAATTCCTCGAGGATCGGCTCGACGATCGCTTCAACCGCCAGGAGGAAGGACGCGTCCCCGCAGCCCGCGGACAGAGGGACGTTCACCGTGAAGCCGCGGCCTTCGCCCTCGCCCACGTCCTCGGCGGGGCCGGTGCCCGGATAGATCCCGTACTCGTGCGTCGACACGTACAGGACCGACGAGCTCGCCGCGAAGATGTCCCTCGTCCCGTTCCCGTGATGGGCGTCGTAATCGAGGACGGCGACCCGAAGACCCCGGGCCGCGCAGTCCGCGGCCGCGACCGCCACGTTGTTCAGGTAGCAAAACCCGCCGCCGTAGTCGGGTCCCGCGTGGTGGCCCGGCGGGCGTACGAGCGCGACCGAGGGCCGACCGTCACGGACCGCCGCCCGCACCGCCCCCAGGACCGCCCCGGCCGCCAGGGAGGCGACCTCGAACGTCCCCGGATGGACGGCGGTCTCCGGATCGAGGAATCCGTCGCCCAGATTCCGGAGGTACTCGACGTACGTCGACCGATGGACCCGCTCGACTTCTTGGCGCGTCGCGGGCGTCGCGGCTTCGACGCCGGCGTAGAGGCGCTCCTGCTTCAGGCGCTCGACGATCGCCCGCAGCCGATCCGGCCGTTCCACGTGGTTCGGCGAGACGACGTGATCAAGGAAACGGGGATCGCAGACCAGCACGTCCGACGGAACGGCGGGGCCGACTTCAAGGCATCGTCGAGGCCCCGACCCACGCTTCCGCGATCCGAAATCGTCTCGCTCTCACGACTGATAGTCACGGAGCGGAACGAGTGAGAATTGAGTCGGCACACTTAAGCGAACCCCTCTGCATATCTTTCGATTGTCAGACATACGGGGGTCGGATGCGAGACTTTTCCTCCATGAGCGCAGCGGTCCTTCTCCTCGTGGGGGCCGTCGTCGTCGCCGGCGTCGCGCCGATGTTTCGCTCGCCGATTCGATCCGATTCACCCGAATCCATGAGCCTTTGGGAGGCGGCCGGGCGCGGCCTCGTCACGGTGACGGTCGTGAACGAGACGTACGACCGCAACGGCGAGATGGTGACCCTTCCGGTGGGGATCGAAGTCAACAGCTCCGCGGAGGTACCTGTGGAGGTGTCGGAGGAGGCCCTCCTCATGAGCCCGCATCCGCTCGGGTCTCCGCCGGATCCGCTCCACACGACCCAGGACGCGGTCCTCACCGTCCGGACGATCCCGGCGGGCGGGTCCGTCCTGTACTCGTACGGTGAGGAGGTCATCCAAGGCTACCTCTCGGAACCCGCGTGGTGGTGTTCGGAGGAGTTCCAGTTCGTGCAGGCCGACGTGGCGTTCCGAATCGGGGGCGAGACGCTGCCCTTCGCGCTGCGGCCGGTCGTCGGGCACGAGCACTACGACGGCCCGGGGGACAACACGCAGACGGACGTGTGGACGCACTTGCGGACCCAAGCGACCGTCGTCGTGGGCAAGGAACCTCTCTGGACCCAACTCGACGGGAGTGCGGGGCAGACGATCGACGTGACGATTGACGCGACGAACATCGCCGTGTTCACTTTCGAGGATGGCATCACGAATGACGTGAACGTTACACACGGAGCAATCGAGGACGACGTGCCTGCGGGATGGAGCGTGAAGGGGGGGAGTTACTCCACCCCGCCGGACGAGATCGTCGAGAACGGCGACCACTCGCACACGCTGCGGTGGTTCGTCGACTTGCCCGCCGCCCTCGAGAGCGATTCGAACGATCCGACGGACCCGACGCCTTATGAGACCGTGACGCGATCGTATACGCTCGTCTCGCCTGCGCTCGACGCGGGCGTCATCGACCTGCCGCGCGCGCGCTCGGACATCGATTCCGACGGGTCCGCGGACGCCGCATCGGCGCCGCCCGCGGTCGAGGTCCCGTCGACCGGTGCGCCGATCGCGAACGCGGGCGGTCCATATTCCGGACGCGAGGGCGGGATGGTCCACCTGGACGCGAGCGGCTCGAGCGATCCGGAGGGCGATCCGCTCCAGTTCCGATGGGACTTCACCGGAGACGGCACGTTCGACACGGACTGGTCGTCCAGCCCGGCCGTCGACGCGGGCTACACGGATGATTTCTCGGGTACCGCGGTCGTCGAGGTAACCGACGGCAGCCACGTGGCGTCCGCCTCGGCCATGGTGACGATCGCGAACGTCGACCCGGAGATCCGACGGATCGACGCCGTCGCCCAAGCCAGCTTCCGGATCGAGATGGCGGGGGAGAAGTGGCATGATCTCAACTTCACGCTCTCCTCCGATTCGGGCGTCGTGACCTCCATGGACCTGGTGCGACATCCGGGCGGGCCGCGGACCCAGGCGAACACCACGAAAACGGTGACGTTCTCCCTGACGGAGCACCCTTCTGCCACGCTCCTTTACACGCCCCAGGATGATCCGGTGAACGGGCGTCCTTCCGGCGACAATCCCGCGTGGGTCGTCCTGATCCTGCCGGACGGCCAGGAACGACGCATGTCGCACAACTTCAACACGCAGCACCCGGCCACCTGGACGTGGAGCGCGGACGATCTCGCCGCATCGTTCCTGCGGACCGGAATCACATTCCGAGCGGGCCTGCACGACGCGGGCAGCGACGATCTCCTTGCCACGTGGGAATTCGGGGACGGGACGTCGGCGATCCAGACGTTCTACAACGACGGCGTCGGAGCCGACCCGGCCCAGAGCCAAGGAGGGAGGGCACCGTTCGACATGGCCGCGGTCCTCGTGCACGGATACACGACCGAGGGCCCGTTCGTCGTCACGCTGACCCTCCAGGACGACGACGGCGGCCTCGCCACCGCGATCGTATCCGTCGACAGCGGCTGACGGAAAAAGTTCTTTACCGGCCCGAGGGGTGCGGAGTCCGTGCTCGAAGCCCGACGCGTACTGCGCGGGGACCGCGTGCTGTTGCGGCCCCTGGAGGCCGGGGACCTCCGCCGGTGCGTGAAGTGGTTCTCGGATCCGGAGGTCATCCACTTCCTCGGTCGGGGCACTCCCGTCACCCTCGCGGAGGAGGAGCGATGGTTCCACGATTATCAGCGGCGGGGGGACGATCAAATCTTCGCGATCGAGGTCGGGGGTCGGCACATCGGGAACCTCGGGATCCACCGGATCGACCGGACGCACCGCAAGGCGGAGATCGGGATCGTCATCGGCGAGCCGGAGTTCTGGTCGAAAGGGCTCGGCACGGAGGCGATGCGGGTCGCCCTCCGCTACGGGTTCGGCGCGCTCGGGATCAACAAGATTTCTCTCGAGGTCCTGGAGTACAATGCCCGCGCGATCCACACCTACGAAAAGCTCGGGTTCCAGAAGGAAGGGGTGCACCGCGAGGACGTCTACAAAGACGGCCGCTTCGTGCACGTCGTGCGTATGAGCCTCCTCGCGCGCGAGATGCCCGATGACGCGGCGTGAGCGCCCTTCAAAGCTCCAGCAGCTCGCGGGCCGTGGTGCTCAGGTACTTCGGGCCTTGCCGAGTCACGAGGACATCGTCCTCGATTCGGACGCCGCCAAATCCCGGCACGTAGACGCCCGGCTCGTCCGTGAAGACCATGTTCGGCTTTAGGATGACCTCGCTCGCTGGGTGGAGCCCGGCGCCGTCGTGGACCGCCAGTCCGATCGAGTGACCGAGGCCGTGGATGAACCGCCCCTTGTACTTCGTCCCGTCGATCAAGGTGCGGGCCGCCGCGTCGACGGACTTCCCCCGCGCGCCCGGCTTCATGCGGGTGAACGCGGCCGCCTGCGCCCGGGCGACCGTGTCGTGCATGAGCTTCTGCTCATCGGACGCCTTGCCGACGACGACGGTGCGCGTGATGTCGGAACAGTACATGCGGTACATCGCGCCGAAGTCGATCACGATCATGTCGCCTCCTTGGATCTTCCGCGGGCCGGCGGTGTAGTGCGGCTCCGCGCCGTTCGGTCCCGAGCCGACGATCGTGCGGAACGACGGACCCGACGCGCCGTTCCTCTGCATCCGGTAGACGAGCTCCGCGGCGACCTCCGCCTCCGTCACGCCTCCCGGGATGAACGGCAGGATCTCTTCGAACGAGCGGGAGGCGATGCTGCAGGCGCGCTGGATCATCTCGACCTCTCGCGCATCCTTCACGAGCCGCGCCTCCATGACCGCGTCGGATATGTCGACGAACTTGGCGGACTTCGGAGCGATCGTCCGGAGCCGCTCGAAGGTCGCATGGGTGAGCTCGGCGGCGTTGATCCCGATCTTCCGGTGGCCCTTGAGCCGTTCCCGCAGGAGCTTCGTGGAGTCGTCCCGAGAGCGGAAGACCTCGATCGGCAATTCGCTCTTCTTTGCGGCCTCCTCCTCCAGCGCGGACGTCGTGATCTCGCAGGCGCCGTCCGGCGTGAGCCAGGCGCCACATCCCTCGAAGAGACCGTCCGTGAGGCCGGTCGCGTAGAAGAACGACATGTCGATGTGCGGGTCGGTCGCGTTGAGGAGGACGATGAGGTCGACACCGTCATCGAGATGGCGGAAAATCTGCTTCACGCGCTCGCGCACGAGGCTCCCCGCAGTTATTCGGACTCCGTAGTTAAAGGTTGGTCGGGTGCGAGGACTTAATGCGCCACGAAGGGCTCCGCGGTCCGATGGTCAAGCGCCGCCATCGGGGCATGGAGCGGCGGATCGCGCTCGAGCGGATGACGTCCCTGTTCCGCCTGGCGGAAGAGGAGGCGCTCCAGCGCCACACCGACCGCGCGCGGCGCTACGTCGAGCTCGCGCGGCGCATCGGCATGCGGTACAACGCGCGCGTACCCGCGGCCTTCAAGCGGTCGTTCTGCAAGAAATGCCTCGCCTTCCTCCTGCCGTCCGTCAGCGCGCGGGTCCGCGTCGGCCGAGGGCGCGTCGTCGTCACGTGCACCGCGTGCGGAGCCGTCCAACGATATCCGTACCGACGGGAGCAGACGGCGCGGCGTGCCGCCCGCGCCCGGCGTCAGTAGGACGTCGTCATGTCGATCTTGCCCGCCTTGCGGGCGAAGTACTCGCCGAGTTTGTAAATGACCACGCTCAGCCCGAAGAACGCGATCGAGGATATGACGAGGAAGAGCAGGATCGTCGGCTCGTCGTATCCTCCCAGGGTCGTGTTCACACTGATCGTCGGCGCGAGGAGGCGACGGGTGATGTCGAACCAATACGTCAGGGGAATCGCGCGGCCGATCGCCTGGCCCCAATCCGGGAGGACGGAGAGGGGAAAGAGGACGCCGCAGAAGACGTAGAACAGCCCCGGGATGCCCTCCGCGAGGCCATGAGTATGCTTCGCGGTGAGGAACGAAATCCCACCCAGACAGATGCCGATCGCCAAGAGGACGGCGAGGCCCAGGATCGTGGTCACGAGGAACAGAGGCACGTCCGAGAGGGCCAAATGCATGCGGACGCCGAGGAAGAAGACGCCGAACACGAGGGTGATCGCGACCGCGAACACCGAGACCGCGATCTTGGACGCTGCGCGGCCCAGGATGTACACGTAATACGAGATCGGCGAGATGTACACGTACCGAATCGTCTGATACCATTCGCGGTCCGACTGGATGACCTGGAACGTACCGAATAGCACGGAGGCGACGAAGATGAAGAACGAGTTCCCGATGTACATGTACGAGAACGCGTCGGGGTCGCCTTGAGGCCGGCCGATCGCGACGAACACGACGTACATGAGGACGAGGATGAAGGCGCCGGCGACCGGCTTGATGACGGAGTAGAGGACGAAGAGCCACGGCTCCGTCCAGTTCGAGTCCATCTCCCATCCGAGCCACGCGGCCACTTTGAAGGTCCGCCAGTACGTGTTCATTGATGCCGTGAGGTCAGCTTCCCCTCGCGCTTCGCGAGCGTCTCTAGGTACGCCAGGGCGTACCTTGCGAGGATCAAGAACAAGACCGCCATCCCAACGAGGATCTCCAGCTCCGTCGTGACATCGAAGATCCAGAGCGTGCCGCCGAACGCGGTGGACCCGAGGGTGAGCTGCCGCAGTGCATCGAGTCCGATCGAGGCGGGGATGAACGATCCCGCGATCGCGACGGCGGGACCCCAACCGGGAATCCGGAAGAGCCCTCCGAGCGGGAAGTAGAAGCCGCTCGAGAAGAAGATCGGCTCCTCCATCAGGGCGGACAGGTTCCATGCCTCCCGCCCCCACAACAGGTAGAGGGAGGCGAACATCATCCCGAGCCCGTACAGGGCAATCAGAGTCGCGAAGAAGACCGCGAGGAGCATCAGCGGATTCGCGACCTGGAAGACGACGCCGAAGACGAAGACCCCGGCGATCAGGGTCGAGACGGCCCGCATCGACGTCATGACCATCCCGCCGACGGCCATGCCGCCGAGGAGGGCCATGCGGTTCATCGGCGCCATCATGTAGAGCTGCAGATTCCCGATCTCCTTCTCCCAGTACAACTGGCTCGCCATCGACCAGAGGACGTTCAGCCAGAACGCGACCATCGTGCCGCCGAGCACGACCGACGCGACGAGCGCGTTCGTGTTCGAGTAGACGGCCGCGCGGTATAGGGCTTGCTGCGCGGCATCGGCGCACGGGTTGCTCCCGCACATCCCGAAGGGCGCGGTCAGCGTCGCCTGATTGATCACCGCGAGCGCTTGGCCCCCGAAGAACTGGTAAATGAACACGTACGCCGCGATGCCGAGGAGGGGGAGGAGCGCCTCGAAGAAGATCCACGATGGTTCGCGGTTCGCGCCGACAATCCGGGGATAGGATCGGCCCACGACGGCTCGCAGGTTGAGCCCGACCCGGTAACGCAAGTCCGTCCTCCGGACGCTCGCGGCGCTCAATCGAGGCCCCTCCCGACCATGCTGATGAAGACGTCCTCCAGGGTCGGTTCGGACTTCTGCAGCGAGTGGACCTTCGCACCCTGCGACGTGATCGAGCTCAATATCTCCGCGACCGGACCTTCGTCCTCGAGGATGAACGTGAGGTGAGAACGGTTCTTCGAGATGTCATCTTTGTGGGAAAAGTTCTTGACGCCGCGGAGGCCGACGAACGACGTCGTGTCCCGGATCGTGTCGACCTCGAGCTGGAACGTCGTCTCCGTGCGGATCATCCGCTTCAGGTTCGCGGGGGTGTCGCAGGCGAGGATGCGGCCCTTGTCGATGATCGCGATCCGGTCGCACATCTGGTCCGCCTCCGCCATGTAGTGGGACGTCAGCAGGACCGTCTTGCCGGCCCTCTTTCGGACCCAGTTCATGACGTACTCCCGGATCACGCGCGCTGCGTTCACGTCGAGGCCGAGCGTCGGCTCGTCAAGGAAAAGGATGTCGGGATCCGTCACGAAGCCGCGGATCATGTTCATCTTCTGCCTCTGGCCCGTCGACAGCATGCGCACCTTCGCGTCCCGCTTGTCCCACAGGCCGAAGATGTGCATGAGGTCGTCGATCCGCTCTTTGGAGACCTTGCTCGGGACGCCATAGAACTGGGAGAACATCCAGATGTTCTCGCGCGCGGTCAGCAGACCGTACCCGGACGTCTCGCCGCCGGAGACCATGTTGATCCTCTGACGGATCGGGAACGGATCCTTCGCCACGTCGTGACCCGCGACGAACGCCTGTCCCGCCGTCGGGAGCAGCAGGGTCGCGAGGATTTTGATGAGCGTCGTCTTGCCGGCGCCGTTCGGCCCGAGCATGCCGAACAGCTCCCCTTCCTTGATGCCCAACGACACGCCATCGAGCGCGGTGACGGGGCCGAGCGAGTCTTCGCTCCCGTTCGATCCCGCCTTGCGGCGGAACCGTCGCTTCTTCTTCCCGGCGAAGATCCGGGTCAGGTCGCGCGTCTCGACGGCGTACGTCATGGGGGACTGCATCCGATCGCCCGAGCCGGAGCGCGAGGGGCGGCGGGCTTAGGCGGCGATCCGTTGCCGGTAGCGGGTGATGTACCCGGCGATCCGGTTGCGCATCAGGACGCTTCGCACGTCGGTCAGTTCGGAGACCTTCGCCTTGTTGTGGTCGAAGTCGTCCGTGAACTCGTTCGGATAGAGCTTCGCGAGCTCGATCGCGA